>JANONA010000253.1:0-2970 GCA_031420575.1 Nitrospirota bacterium
GACACGGCCTTCTACCGGAACCCCCATTATCATGCGCCGTTGGACCTTCCCGAGACGCTGGATTATGAGCGCATGAGCAAGGTGGTCGAGGGGCTTTTCGCGGCAATAACGGAGTGGGGAAGGCAGTGAATCGCGGAATGCTGAATTGCGGCTGGGGGCGCAGCCTCATGTCCCCCGCCGGCGGGGGCAGGGGGTGGATCGTAGGAGGGGTGGTTGGCGCAGTCTCATGTCCCCCGCTGGCGGGGGCAGGGGGTGGAAAAGGTTTTCGCATGAATATCAAAGTCTATCAACGAGGCGACGTAATCCTTGACACCTATCTGGTGGAAAACATCAGGGCAGGGGCAATGGGGAATGTCTATGTCGCCGAGCATAAGAAGTGGAAGATAAAGGTGGCGATCAAGGCTCCGAATGAAAAGATCCTTTCAACATGAGACATGGACATCTTGCTGAGTTTGGCATACAATCGGTTCAAATAACTACTGAATGTAGCCACTTGCGTATTCCGCTCCATTTCGGGCACCCTCTAACGCATAAAACAACGCTGGGTAAATTCTGCTGATTCGTATATCCTGCCTCCTTTAAAAATTGTTTTTTGAGGAGAACAGGATGACGAGAGAAAGAATACCCATGCGAACAATCAAGGAAGTTCTCCGCCTCAAATGGTCATGCGGTCAAGGCCGTCGCGCCATAGCCAAAAGCTGCGGAATAGCTAGAAGCACCGTTGACGAGTACACGAAACGCGCCAAACAAGCCGGCTTGTCATGGCCCCTGCCGACAGAACTCGACGATACCGCTCTTGAGCATCTGCTCTACCCGCCTGTCATCGTTTTAGATCACCCACGCCCACTTCCTGTCTGGGCAGACATCCACCGAGAACTTGCACGTAAAAACGTTGTTGCGGAATCGCTGTTGCTTGCCGCTGTATCGGATCGAACGTTATGCGAGCGTTTTCAAAAAGACTTCCACGAGCTCGGGGTCGAACTGGGAGCCGGCATTTCGCCGCAACTCTTGCGCCGCCTCCTTAACGGACAGCGCTTGCCGATAGGGTCTGTTCGAGAGCATGGAGTCCCAGGCGTCGGCGATGCCGAGAATTCTTGCGAGGTACGGTATTTCCTTTCCTCTGAGCCCCGACGGATAGCCGGCGCCGTCGAAACGCTCGTGATGGTGCCGTATAGTCGAGAGAATCGGCCGGAGGAAAACAACCGGCTGGAGAATTTGTACGCCGATGTCGGGATGGGTCTGGACCGAATCCCCCTCGCCGGCAGTGAGAGTTGCCTCCTTCCCGAGGATCTCCTTGCTGATGCCGATCTTGCCCACATCATGCAGGATGGCGGCGAATTGCAGGCGCTCTTTCTCCTGGGCGCTTAACTGAACGGCTTCGGCTATCGCAAGGCAGATCTTCGCCACCCGCTCCGTATGGCCCCTTGTGTAGGGGTCCTTTGCCTCGATCGCGTTCGAGAGTGCCGTGACGGTCTGGAGATAGGACGACTCCAGGTCTTCATAGAGCCTGCCGCTCAGCACACCGGCGGAGAGGACTTCCGCCAGAAGATGAAAGAAGGCCTTGTTGTCCTCGGTATAGCTTTGCGCCTCATGTGAGGCGAGATAGAGCACGCCGACTAACTGTTGGCGCACCAGCAGCGGCATGGCGATCTCGGTAACCGCCGTGAAGGGAACAGGAGACGGCAGGTCCACGCCGGTTCCGATGATCGTATATCCCGTCAGCAGCGCCTGTTTGATCGTCGCATTGTTCAGTTTCATGCGCTCTATCAAGTGACCGTTGCCGTCAAATCCTTTGGTCATGCGCGGGATCAGGACGGTGTCGGCAAAGTAATCGCAGGACGCGCAGCGCCTTACTTTCGTATCAAAGCTCTTCGCCGTGTCGTGGTCGGGGCACTTTGTGTCCGGCAGCATCCAGCAGTTCACCTCCGCTTTATAGGCGGGACAGTCAAAGACCTTGCACTCAAAAAAGTCATAACACCTTCCGGACTCTTTCTGATCGAGAAGAAACACGATCCCGACCTTGAGCTTAGTGATATGGAGCACCACCTTCAGGGACTCGGAAAGAATGCGCTCGAGTTCGAGGGTGGAAGTCGTGAGCCGCGAGGCCTCGAGGAGCGTGGAAAGTTTTACGCTGCCTTCGAACTGCTTTTTGCTCAGATATGCCGTAAAATAGGCTGTAAAAAAGAGTGTGCCGATGTAGGCCGCGCCGTAGCCGGCCATGACCGTGAGGTTCGTGAAAATCACCGGCTCCTCCTTGAAGATGCCGAAATAAGGGAGGACGCTGAAGTGCCGCAGGCCGGCCACCGTTGCGGGGAACAGAACGGCAAGCAACGCAATGGCCATGGTATGGCGGAATGACAGGAGCAAGCCGCTGATCACCACATGAAAGATGAAGAAGTAAACAAAGGGGCTGCCGATCCCGCCGGAGAAGTACATGGCGAGGGCGAGCGTGAACTGATCGAGAAGGATCTGGCCGATGGCAAGACCTTTATAGCCCTCCCGGGGGGCGCGCAGTTTCCACCAGAAGAAGAGATTGTACAGAGATGCGACGCCGAGGATGGAATACACGGGAAGAAGCGGGAAGGTCAGGAACTCTATTTCCCTCACGACGTGGGTGGTGACCAGGACGCTGAGGATGCCGATCCAGCGGAGATTGACGAGCCACTTTAGGCGGCTTTCGAATTCGTGTTCTTCCAGCATCTGCGGCCTCTCCTTGCGGCGGCACTCCTGACTAACTTGACGTACTGTAATCTAAAATTTAATAAAACACAAGAACAATTAAAGCGGCTTGAAAAGGAGGTGAAAGATGGTTTGGGTGGCCTGAGGGAGAAAATAAAAAAGCGGGCACTGAATGATCAGTACCCGCTTAATAGGTTTAAGCGTACGCTTAGAGTTTTACAACATTGGCTGCCTTGGGGCCTTTGGGCGAGTCGACAACGTCGAACTGCACTTCCTGGCCTTCGGCCAACG
>JANONA010000254.1:0-2267 GCA_031420575.1 Nitrospirota bacterium
CTTGAGCGGCGTCTCCACGTTGGGATAGAGCTTCACCGGCCGGAGATTGATGTACTGGTCGAGGGCAAAGCGTATCTTGAGCAGAATCCCCATTTCGAGGATGCCGGGCTTTACCTCGGGATGCCCGATAGCGCCGAGGAACATGGAGTCGAACTTCTTGAACTCAGCTATAGCGCTGTCAGGCAGCGTCTCACCGGTCTTTAGATACCGCGCGGCGCCGAAGTCGAACTCGGTGAACTCGAGCTTGAATCCGCCCTTAGCCGCGGCGGCATTGACGACTTTTACCGCTTCTTTAACAACCTCGGGTCCTGTACCGTCACCGGGGATCAATGCGATCTTGTAGGTTTTTGGCATCTTATTGTTGCCCCTTTCGAAATGAGCCCGTTTGCTGTTTGTTCGGCTGGAGCGCCTTCATCAGCTTGAAACACGCTGTCAATTACAGTCCCGCCTTCTTCTTCGTGTATGCCATAAGCCCGCCCGCGGCGATCAGTTCCTGCATAAAGGGCGGCACCGGCGTAGCCTTGAAGGTCTTGTTCGAGGTCAGATTGCGGATAACGCCCGCATCGGCATCCACTTCGATCCGGTCGCCTTCCTTGATCCCCTCGACCGCCTCAACGCTCTCGAAGATCGGAAGCCCCATGTTGAAGCAGTTCCGGTAGAAGATCCGCGCAAAACTCTTGGCAATCACACAGGACACGCCCGCTGCCTTGATCGCTATCGGCGCGTGCTCACGCGATGATCCGCACCCGAAGTTCTTCTCCGCCACTATGATATCGCCGACCGTCATTTTTTTCATGAATTCCGGGTTCGTCGAGTCTTCCATGCAGTGCTTTGCCAGTTCGTTGGGATCAGAGGTGTTCAGATACCGAGCCGGTACGATCGCGTCCGTATCGACGTCAGCGCCGAATTTCCATGCGTTGCCATTGAATTTCATAAAAACCTCAAATTTTTTCCGCTAATTTACGCTAATGTACGCTAATAAAAACTTCTTGTTTTTTCCCGTAGAATCCATTCGCGCTAATTCGCGTTCATTCGCGGCAGAATTTCTTTGTTTTTTATCCGTGTCAATCCGTGCCCATCCGTGGCAAATTGGGTTACTTCAGCTCTTCCGGCCTTCCGATCCTGCCAAGCACCGCTGACGCCGCGGCAATCGCGGGATTGGAAAGATACACTTCGCTCTTGGGGTGTCCCATCCTGCCCACGAAGTTCCGGTTCGACGTGGCAATGGCCCGCTCACCAGCCGCGAGAACCCCCATATGGCCGCCAAGGCAGGGGCCGCAGGTCGGCGTGCTGAAGGCCGCGCCCGCATCAATGAAGACATCCACGAGACCCTCTTTTATACATTGCTTGTAGATCTCCTGCGTGGCCGGGATCACGATCATACGCACATAGGGATGCACCTTGTGGCCTTTGATGACCCTGGCTGCCTCGCGCATATCTTCGATCCGGCCGTTCGTGCAGGAGCCGACAAAGGACTGGTCGATATTGATAGAGCCCAGCCGGCTCACCGGCTTCACATTCTCGGGAAGATGGGGGCAGGCAATCTGCGGCTCCATGCCGGTCAGATCGTACTCGCGCACGTCCACATAGTTCGCTTTCTTGTCGGACTTGTAGAACTTGTACTTGCGCCGGGCGCGCTTTGACACGTACTTCTCGGTAATCTCGTCAGGCTCTATGATGCCGTTCTTGCCGCCTGCTTCGATGGCCATATTGCAGATCGTGAGTCTGCCGTACATCGGGAGCTTCTTAATCACCTCACCGGTGAACTCCATGGCCCGGTAGAGAGCGCCGTCCACGCCTATGTCTCCGATGGTGCGCAGGATGATGTCCTTGCCGCCGACCCACTTGCCGAGTTTTCCTTTATAAATGAACTTCATGTTCTCGGGAACCTTGAACCAGGCCTCGCCCGTGATCATGGCAGCCGCCACGTCAGTGCTGCCCACGCCGGTCGAGAACGCGCCGAGCCCGCCATAGGTGCAGGTATGGCTGTCCGCGCCGATCACTACGTCGCCGGGAACAACAATACCCTGTTCCGGCAGAAGCGCGTGCTCCACACCCATCCTGCCGACCTCGAAATAGAGCGAAAGGTTGTGTTCGCGCGAGAACTGGCGGAGCATGTTGCACTGCTCCGCGGATGCGATGTCCTTGTTCGGCGCAAAGTGGTCGGGAATAAGCGCGATCCGGTCGGGATCGAACACCTTTTTGGCGCCCGCGGCGCGAAACTCCTTGATCGAGATCGGCGCGGTGATGTCGTTCGCAAGCACCAG
>JANONA010000255.1:0-4178 GCA_031420575.1 Nitrospirota bacterium
CGGCTAAGGAACATTTGCATTCTCCTTCCCTCCGTGTTAATCTGTGCGCCGATGAACGCGCTTAAAATATTCGGCGAAACGGGAGCTGTCGCGCGGAACATGCGGACGACCTACGAGCACCGGCCCCAGCAGATCGAGATGGCGGCTGCCGTAGGAAAGGCGCTCGACGATAAAACGCATTTGATCGTTGAGGCGGGCACCGGCGTCGGCAAAAGCCTCGCCTACCTCGTGCCCCTGATCAGTTGGGCGAGAGAGGTAAACCAGCGCGCCGTGGTCGCGACGTACACGAAGGCGCTCCAGCAGCAACTCGTGGACAAGGACCTGCCCTTTCTCAGAAAAGCGCTCGGCGATTTCCGGTATGCCCTCTGCGTCGGCGGCGAGAACTACCTCTGCCTCAGGCGCTTCGACCACCTGCGCATGGGCGATTTGTACGAGCAGAACGAGGTGGCTTCCCTGAACCGCCTCTTCGAGTGGTCCACCATGACCCGCACGGGCCTCAAAAGCGGCCTCGATATCGAGCCGCCCCCCGCGCTCTGGGCAAAAGCCTGCCGCCAGGCCGACCTCTGCTTCGGCAAGGACTGTTCCTATTACAAAGACTGCTTCTACCTGAAGGCGAAAACGCTCGAGCAGCAGGCGCACATTCTCGTCGCGAACCACCACCTCTTCTTTGCCGATATGGCAACGGGCGGCAACGTGCTTCCCCCCTACAAGGCCGTTGTCTTCGACGAGGCGCACCAGGTCGAAGATGTGGCAACGGACTATCTCGGCATCGAGGTCACGAACTTCTCGGTCCGCTACCTCGTGGACGCGCTCCTGAGCCGGCGCACGCGCAAAGGCCTGCTCACGCGCCTCACGGTGCAGGACGGGGACGTGCGGGCCGTATGCGGCATGGTCGATGGACTCCGTGTCATCTCGGACAACTTTTTTCTAAACCTCCACCCCTTTCTCGTAAAAGAACAGGCGCTCCGGATCAGGCGCCGGAACATCGTGCCCGACATCCTGAGCGAGCCGCTCATGGAACTCCGGGATGCGCTCCTCGAACTCAAGGCCGAAACTCAGGAAGAAGAGCTCGAGCTCAAGGCCCTGGCCAACCGGTCGCAGTCCTTTGCAAACGCCGTGAGGACTAATCTCGACCAGAGCGCCGACGGCCTCGTGTACTGGGCCGAGCGGGACAACCTGCGCTACCGGCTCGTTGCTTCACCCATCGACGTGGCGGAAACCCTGAGAGAGAACCTCTTCGGCAAGACCGAAACCGTGGTACTCACCTCGGCCACGCTCTCCGCCGCGGGCGCCTTCACGTATATCAAGAACCGGCTTGGCCTGGACGCGCCGGTGGAATTGCTCCTCGACTCGCCCTTTGACTTCCAAAACCAGGCGCTGCTCTACATCGCCTCCGGCCTCGACGATCAGCAGGCGAGCGGGTATCAGGAAAGGTTCGACGCTGAATTGAGCGCCGTTCTATCCGTGACGCGGGGGAGGACGCTCGTGCTCTTCACCAGCTACGGCCAGCTCAGAAAGAGCGCGGAGACGTTGCGACGGGAAATGCCCGACCTCGGCTTTTTATGCCAGGGAGAAATGCCGCCATACCGGCTGATCGAGCAATTCAAAAGCATGCCGAATACCGTGCTCATGGGCACTGCCTCCTTTTGGCAGGGCATCGACATCCCCGGCGACGCGCTCCAGTGCGTCGTGATCGCGAAGCTGCCGTTCGCCGTGCCTGATGAACCCATTGTCGAAGCGCGCATGGAACGGCTTAAAAATCCTTTCCTCGAATACCAGATTCCGCAGGCAGCGCTTCTCTTCCGCCAGGGCTTCGGCAGGCTCATCCGCTCAAAAATCGATTGCGGAGCGGTCGCTGTCCTCGATTCGCGCATCATGACCAAAAACTACGGCAAGTGGTTCTTGAGGTCTATCCCGGCGTGCCGGATCACCGATGAACGGGAAGAGTTTAAACGTTTTTTCGATGAACTGAGAAAAAACGCCCCTGACGAAGACAAAAAACGAACCAGCGGGATAACATGAAACCACACACCGCAAGCGTAACGCCGCACCCTGTAACCCATTCATTTCATTGCATTTTTCACTATTGCAAACAGTGGTTGCTTTTATACGAATAACGTGCAATAATGGCAATAATCTGAAAGGAGTACCATGGCGCTCAAACAAAATTACAAGGAAAAGCTGGAGCTGAAGAGAAACAACATGCTCGCTGCCGGCCTGGTTTCCGAACGCTTTCCCCAGGTTTCGAACATCATGTTTCGCATGACCTATTACCAGAGGACGGTGGATCCTGTCCTGATGACGCGCACGATAAGCTTCCTTTCCACTAATTACGCCTGTTTTCACCTGGAATGCTTGCGGGAAGAATGCATTGGCGGCGGTTTTGACCTGGCGCCGGTGGTTGCCGGGCTGGTTAAAAACAATAAAAAATCAGTATCAGGAAAGATCGTTTGTAATGGAAAAAATGCGGAGCTCAGCCACGGCCATGCCAGCATCGCGTATGAGGTCAGTATCCAGTACAACAAGCCGGCGAAATAGGCCCCCTTTCCCCCCTCGGCGCCCCAAAAACCCACCTGAGTGAATCCCCGCATCAGCTCCCTGAAATTCGGACAGCGTGCTGCTGGTTCCTTGACAGGCTGCTTCCTTGCCTCTTGACATTCAGCGCTCCTTTGCCTATTCTCTTTGAAGAAATCCGTTAACGATGCCGATCAAAAAACACATAACCGCGATTGTCATGGCGATCGTCCTTCACCAATCCGCTGCCGCATGGGCTGAAGGGGAAGATCCGTACCCATCCCTGACACCCCCTCCGCGGCAAGAGGCGCAACAATCGCCGGAGCAGGCGACGGATGCCGTGAACCAACAGGCGCCGCTTGTTGAAAACATTCAACCGTCGCCCCCGGATCCGTCATCGAAACCGGAAGCAGCCGATCCGGAAATAGGTTTTGTGGACGCGCTGCATGGAGGAATATCCGGGGGGCTTCTGGCGACCGCTGACTGGCTGGATTCTTTTTTTGCGGACGGACGGGCTGCGGAGGATCAAAACCAATCGTATATACGGACCCGCTATGACGTCTTTCAAGAAAAGGGGGCGAGGACATCATACGCGCCGAACGTAGATCTGCGCCTGGCGCTCCCCCAGTTAAAGAGAAAGACGCGCCTCGTCATCTCGGCGGAGCCTGACGAAACTCCCCAAAGCGCTCCTGCGCCGATAAGTTCCACCAGCGAACGGATCGGAGCGGCCGAGAAGCAAAATATTACCACGGCGCTTTATTATTTTTACCGATCAACAGTACGGGAGAGCGTCATCGTGAAAACCGGAGTGCGGCTCAGCCGCGGATCGCCCGTGCTGTTTATCGCGCCGCGGTACCGGAGGTTCGTTCCATTCAAAGCATGGGACTTCCGGTTCACCCAGGAGGCTGTCTGGAGAACGGACACCGGGTGGCAGACGAACACGCGCTTCGATCTCGAGCGGCAGCTCCCGCATGCGCTCTTTTTCCGCGCGAGCGTCAACGGAAACTGGATGGAGGACAGGAACGGTTATTTCTACAACGTTAGTTGCTCGCTGCGCCAGCCCCTCGATTTGAAACACGCCCTGGACTACGAGTGGATCAACAGTTTCCAAACCAGACCGGTCGGCGAATTGGTGGAAGTCCTGTTCAGGATCCGATACCGTCAGAGCTTCTGGCGGGACTGGCTCTTTTTCGAGGTGGCCCCCCAGTACCGGTTCCCCCGGGACAGGGACTTCGACGGAACTCCCGGCATCCTGTTCCGATTCGAGATGTTCTTCGGGCAAAAGGCGTAGCGGGTAACCGCACCCTTTGGGGCGCGATGGCGTAGTATCGTCTTTCCGGAGCTTCTCAGGGATTTTCGGTTAGATCAAGCAGCCGTTTGGCGGCGTTCTCCGCGGTTTTTTCCAGAGACCCGTATTGCTCGCGCAAGCGGTAGAGCTCATCGGTGATCGTAAGCGCGGTCAGAATGGCCACCCGGTGCGGATCAACAGTGCCCGTACCTTTCTGCACTTCCTTCATTTTTACATCAATGAACGCAGCCAGTTCGCGGATATAGGCAGGATCATCCTTACCCTTGATGCTGTACACCTGACCGAATATCTCAACCTGCACGAGCTCCATGGTAAACTCCAGGTTTCAGATTACAAATCCAAAATTACAAATAAT
>JANONA010000256.1:0-2673 GCA_031420575.1 Nitrospirota bacterium
GCCTGAGCGGTTCTCGCCTCGACGATCACCACGACCTTGTCGGGGTTCCAGGGGTTCTTCTTCGCCACGAGGGCGAGCTCTTCGCTTCCCGTCGCAACCTTCCCATAGAGCCTGCTGACGAACGGATTGTCCCTCCCCAAGACAATGAAGGAGGATAGCTTGACATCCGCATCATTGATGCGGTCGGCATGCCGCTCCTCCGCTCCCCGCTCTTTCCATGCTTCAATCGCGCCGGAATACAGCTCCGTGCCGGTCGCCGTTGTCACCAGAACCGGTTTTTCCCCGGCCAGCAGTTTTGCCAGGAGCGGGGGCGTCTCCGCCTCGGTAAGCCTCCGGGGGACATCATACCCCTGGTCGATCGCCACTCGTGACGGTTCTTCGTCAACAACGAGAACAACCTGTTTCTTTTCCGCGTCAAGCCTCACGAACTCCGTCTTATGGTTGCCGCTGAGAAAGGAGATTATGACCGGGATGTCCAAGGCATAGATCTCGCCCTTCTGGACAAGGTCGAAGGTAATCTCGAACCGGCTGCCGTTCCGCCGGACCGAGGCCTGCTCTACACGCAGCTCGGGGAGCCCCTTCCGGTCCACCCACTGCGCGAAGAACCAGCCGAGGTCCTGGCCAAGCTCTTTCTCGAACCGCGCCCTGAGCTCGTCCCAGGACCCCAAGGGCGCCGCGGTCATATTCGCGCCCGCGAGCCGGGAGAATTTTTCTTCCCCTGCCATTCGTCGCAACAGGTGAAAGACCAGGACGGTCTTGGCCTGCCCGACTGCCCGGGAAGCCGCATCCTCGTTGCCCCGGAACTCCCTGAGGGATACCTCGTTCGTTGCGGTCGCCAGCGCGCCGTACTCTAATAAGAGTTGTTTCCGGTATGCAGCCTTGTTTTCCATGCTTGCTTCACCCCGCTGTCCTGGAGACGATGCGAAGCCTTCGTGTGCGAAGGGCAAAAATCCCGATAGAATAACCAGGAACGTGATGAGAGAATTTTTGCGCATAAGCTCCTTTTGCCCCCATGATATTTTATCTATAATACCAGAAAAACCGTAAAATGGCCACTTTCCCATGAGGTCAGGGTTCAGGGTTCAGAGGGTCAGAGGTCAGAGGTCAGTGATTGCTGTACCCTGAACTCTGTACCCTGTCCCCTGAACCCTGAATTATTTCTGACAAATTGTCTTGAATTTGCTTTCAGAGACAACTATAATAAGTATCCAGGTTGCCTACTCTGGTCAGGAGGGAGTAATAGTATGACGGTAAAAAAAGGCGCACAGAAGAAAAAGGCCGCCAAGCCCGCGAAACCCACCGTAAAAAAGACGGCCAAAAAAGTCGTGAAGAAGTCCGGCGCAAAGAAAAGCACGGTCAAGAAGAAAACGGTCGGGAAAGCCGCATCAAAAACAGCGAAAAAAACAGGAAAGCCCGCGCCCTCCACAAAGACCATAACACCCAAACGACGCATATCCGCGGCTGAGCGGAAGCGGAACGAACTGCTGAAAAAACTCCTGCTGAAGAAACGGAACGAGGTCGTGGACACCCTGGAAGCCCAGATGGGTCGCAAGCTGACCCGGGAGACGGGCCAGAAGATCGACTCGCCCATGGACAGCGGCGACCAGTCGGCGCTTGATGTGGATCAGGGCATCGATTACTCGCTCCTGGAGATGAAGTATGAGCAGTACAAGGATATCGCGGACGCCTTCCGCAAGCTCGAGAACAATACCTACGGCCAGTGCGAGGAGTGCGGCGAAGAGATCAATATCAAGCGCCTGGCGGTGAACCCTCTTGCCCGGTACTGCATCGCCTGCAAGTCGAAGAAAGAGGAACTGGAAAATATCCTGAAGGAAGAAACCCGGTTCAAGGAATAGGTTTTTCTTGACAAAAAGGCAGCACTACAGTATCGTATGCCTCTAAAATTTCTCGTGGCGGTGTAGCTCAGCTGGTAGAGCAGGGGAATCATAATCCCTGTGTCCGGGGTTCGAGTCCCTGCACCGCCACCATTTTCTTGCTCCCTCTGTCTCATCAAACTCTTTTGGTATAATTTAGTAACTGCTCAGGTCTGTTGCCGATAGCAACTCGATTTTTCACATCATGCTGCTTACAAAAGTCAAAGCAACCATCAATAAATACTCTCTGCTGAAGCCGGGAGACAGGGTGGTCGTGGCCGTCTCGGGCGGGCCGGACTCAGTCTGCCTCCTGAGCGTCCTTCAGGAGCTCGCCCTCTCTCTCCACGTCGCGCACCTGGACCACCTCTTCCGGGGAAAAGAGTCCGCCGACGAGGCGCTGTTCGTTGCGGATCTTGCAAAAAAACTGGACGTCCCCGCGACCGTGGAGCGATTCGATGTGCCGGCCTTCTGCCGCGAGCGCGGTCTGTCTTCGCAGGCGGGAGCGCGCGCGGTACGATATGAATTCCTGCAACGGGTCGCCGAAGAAACCGGCTCTTCCCGCATTGCCACCGGACATACCGCCGATGATCAGGCTGAAACGTTTCTCATGCGGCTCCTGCGCGGCGCCGGGGTTTCGGGTCTTTCATCCATTCCGCCGCTTCGGGAGAACATCATTCGGCCATTGCTCGATGTCACGCGGGAAGAGGTGCTTGATTACCTGGCAGCCAATGGCCTGCTGTTTAAAACCGACCCGTCGAACAATAGGCCCCTGTACACCCGAAACAGGATCCGGCTGGAG
>JANONA010000257.1:0-2492 GCA_031420575.1 Nitrospirota bacterium
CTGTCATTTCGACCAACGGGAGAAATCTTTGTTTTTATTACAGTGAAAGATTCCTCTCTTCGTTCGGAATGACACGAAAAGGGACTTTTGCAAGAGGCTCTATAGATTTAAGATTTAAAAACTCATAAGGGAGGGATACCATTAGGGACAAAAGGGTGTATCGGTACTACTCGGCTTATCGTCAACAGACACAATGGCCGGTAATAAATTATTGAGTTAGTGGAAATCGCGATAGAAATCAATTTAAAGGAGGATATCTTAATGAGTAACACGATTTTATTTGCCCTGATCTGCGGTGCGCTCGGCGTTGCGTACGCGATATGGACCGCGCTCTGGGTGAACAAGCAGGATGCGGGAAATGCCAAGATGCAGGAAATTTCCAATGCGGTGAAGGAAGGCGCTAATGCGTTCATAGCGCGCGAGTACAAGGCAGTAGCAGTGGTTGCGGTCATTCTGGTGGGTATCCTGGTCTTCGTTCCGGGTCTCGGGATGTGGCCAGCCATCGGATTCGTTATCGGAACCGTGGGCTCGGCTCTGGCCGGCTTCATCGGCATGTGGGTGTCGCTGCGCGCAAACGTGCGTACGGCAGCGGCTGCGAGCAAGGGCCTCCAGGCCGCGCTTAGCCTTGCATTCAAGGGCGGCTCCGTGACGGGTATCATGGTTGTGGGCCTCGGTATCATCGGCCTTGCCGGGTTTTTCTTCATCGCCAAGACATTTGCTCCGGCCGACCAGGTGTCCCATGCCCTTATCGGTCTCGGCTTCGGCTGCTCGCTCATGAGCGTGTTTGCCCGTATCGCGGGCGGTATCTATACCAAGGCCGCTGACGTGGGCGCCGATCTCGTGGGTAAGGTTGAGAAGAATATCCCCGAAGATGACCCACGCAACCCGGCCGTGATCGCCGACAACGTGGGCGACAACGTGGGCGACTGCGCTGGTATGGCCGCTGACCTGTATGAGACCTACACGGTGACCCTCGTGGCCGCCATGCTCCTCGCTAAGACCGTATTCGACGCAAAGAGCCCGTGGATCGAGTTCCCGCTCATGCTCGGCGGAGTGTCGATCATCGCCTCGATCGTGGGCACCTACTTCGTGAAGCTCGGCAAGAAGCAGTACATCATGGGCGCTCTGTATAAGGGATTGGCCGTTGCAGGCGTTATCGCGGCAGCAGCATTCTACGTCGTGTCCTGGAGCTTTATCGACAGCCTCGGCGCTAGCGCCGGCGTATTTACAGCGAACACCGTGTTCTTCATCTCCCTCATCGGTCTTGCCCTCACCGGCATGATTGTGTGGATTACCGAGTACTTCACCGCTAAGGAGTATCCCCCGGTGCAGCACATTGCACAGGCCAGCCTGACCGGCCACGGCACGAACGTAATCGCCGGCCTCGCGGTCAGCATGAAGTCCACAGCGGCGCCGGTGCTCGTGATCGTTGCCTCGATCCTCGGCGCCTACTGGCTCGGCGGCGGATTCTCCGGTCAACCGAACGCGGCATCCGGCGGCCTCTTTGCCATCGCGCTCGCAGCCGTGTCCATGCTCTCCATGACCGGTATCGTTGTTGCCATCGACTCCTACGGCCCGATCACGGACAATGCGGGCGGCATCGCTGAAATGGCCGGGCTCCCGAAGGAGATCCGCGCCATCACCGATCCCCTCGATGCGGTGGGCAACACCACCAAGGCAGTGACCAAGGGCTATGCCATCGGGTCCGCGGGTCTTGCCGCTTTGGTGCTCTTTGCGGAATATTCACGTTCCTTCGGCGAGACGGTCCTGTTCGATCTTTCAAACCCGATGGTCCTTGCCGGCCTGTTCATCGGCGGACTGCTCCCCTACTACTTCGGCTCGCTCCTTATGGAGTCCGTTGGTAAGGCCGCAGGCGGCGTGGTGGAAGAAGTTCGCAGGCAGTTCCGCGAGATCCCGGGCATCATGGAAGGCACGGGAAAGCCGGAGTACGGCAAGTGCGTTGACATCGTGACCAAGAGCGCCATCAATGAGATGATGGTCCCGGCGCTTCTCCCGGTGGTCGTGCCGGTACTGGTGGGTCTCCTCATGGGCAAAGAAGCCCTCGGCGGCGTGCTCATCGGCGCCATCCTGACCGGCCTGTTCCAGGCCATCGCCATGACGAGCGGCGGCGGCGCGTGGGACAATGCCAAGAAAGCTTTTGAAGACGGCGTCACGGACAGCAAGGGCGTCGTGCACAAGAAGGGCAGCGACGGACACAAGGCCTCAGTCACGGGCGACACGGTCGGCGATCCTTACAAGGACACCGCGGGTCCGGCCATCAACCCGATGATCAAGGTCATCAACATCGTTGCCCTGCTCATCGTTCCGTTGATCAAGTAAGCAGCATCCGTTATCACAAGGCTGCCCCAAGCACTGGGGCAGCCTTTTTTTATCGTGCAGGTAAGGATTTCCTGCTTGTAATCTGACGATAACGTGGTATTGTTCATACACTTATGAAGGATGTAGAGGTATTAGTAAAGGCCGGTTGTTCG
>JANONA010000258.1:0-1717 GCA_031420575.1 Nitrospirota bacterium
TGGGGCAGGATATGAAGGTTTACCGGAACGACAAGATCACGATCCCGGAGATCGAGGCCATGAAACCGGAACGGATTGTGATTTCGCCGGGGCCTTGTACGCCGAAAGAGGCGGGGATTTCCATAGACGTGATCAGGCATTTTGCGGGCAAGATTCCCATTCTCGGCGTTTGCCTCGGACACCAGTCCATGGGCGAGGCCTTTGGCGGGGATGTTATCCGCGCGCCGTATCTCATGCATGGAAAGACCTCAATGATCCATCACGACGGAAAAACCCTATTTGCGGGTCTGCCCAATCCCTTTGAAGCCACTCGCTATCACTCTCTTATCATCAAACGTGAGACCCTTCCGTCGGTCCTCGAAATCTCCGCGTGGACCGATGACGGCATCATCATGGGCGTGCGGCACAAAGAGTTCAAGGTAGAGGGCGTGCAGTTTCATCCAGAGTCCATCCTGACAGGCGCGGGGAAGGACCTGTTGAGGAACTTTTTGAAGCTGTGAACCGGAGGGGAAGACGTAAATGATCAAGGAAGCTCTCGCAAAAGTCGTAACGAAAACCAATCTTACCGAGGCCGAGGCTGAGGCTGTGATGCGCGAGATCATGCAGGGCGAGGCTACTGACGCCCAGATCGCTTCATACATCACCGCGCTCCGCATGAAGGGCGAGACCGTTGAAGAGATCACCGGTTCCGCCCGCGCCATGCGCGAGAAGGCCGTGCCGATCAAGCTCGATGCAAAATATCAGGTGGACACCTGCGGCACAGGCGGCGACATGGCGCATACGTTCAATATCTCGACCACTGCCGCGTTTGTGGTCGCCGGCGCGGGCGTGACCGTGGCCAAGCACGGCAACCGCTCGGTTTCGAGCAAGAGCGGAAGCGCCGACGTGCTCCAGGCACTCGGTGTCAATATAGAAATTCCTTCGCACCGCGTCGAGGAATGTATCCGGGAAGTCGGCATCGGCTTCCTGTTCGCGCCCCTGATGCACCTGGCCATGAAGTACGCCATCGGGCCGCGGCGGGAAGTCGGCATCCGCACCATCTTCAATATCCTCGGTCCGCTCACGAACCCGGCGAGAGTAACGTCGCAGATCATGGGTGTGTATGCCGCGGATTTGACCGCTCCGCTTGCACAGGCGCTCGGCAACCTCGGCGCAAAGCATGCCTTTGTGGTGCACGGCATGGATGGGCTCGATGAGATAACGATCACCGACAAGACCAGAGTTTCAGAGTATAAGGACGGAACGGTGAAGGACTATTTTATCCATCCCTCGGATTTCGGTCTTCCCATCGGCAAGGCGCTGGACCTCAAGGGCGGCGATGCCAGGGAAAACGCGGCGATCACCATTGACGTGCTGAAGGGGCAAAAAGGGCCGCGCAGGGACATCGTGCTCCTGAATTCCGCGGCGGCTCTTGCGGCGTCGGGCAAGGCAAAGGATTTTCAGGAAGGATTGAAGCTTGCGGCGGAGTCCGTGGATTCCGGCGCTGCGATGAAAAAGCTGGAGGCCCTGAAGGCGTTCACGAACAGGCCGTGAAAAGAGGAGTCAGGAGCCGGTAGTCAGGAGTCAGAAGTAAAAGAATGATTTTAGACGATATCATCGCGTACAAAAAACAGGAACTGGCCGAGACAAAGTACCGGGTTCCGCTTGCGGACATCAGAGCAAGGGCATCCGATGCCGGTCCAACACGGGGCTTCGGCAAGGCGCTTTCGAGCGGCGA
>JANONA010000259.1:0-13876 GCA_031420575.1 Nitrospirota bacterium
CCCGGTTGCGCCCGTGAATGCGCCTTTTACATATCCGAAGAGCTCGGACTCCAGCAGGTTCTCGTTGAGCGCTGCACAGTTCACCGCGATGAACGGCCTGTCCCGGCGGATGCTGTTAAAGTGCAGGGCCCTGGCGATCAGCTCCTTTCCCGTGCCGCTTTCCCCGAAGATGAGGATGCTCGACGGCACGTCGGTGATCTTGCGGACGAGCTCGAGGATCGACGCCATTTTCGGACTGCCCGTTATGATGCCCGCGAAGTTGGAGTATTGGATCCGCGCGTCTGCTTCCTTCTTCGTGTGCTCGAACATGCGGGCGTTCTCGATAGCCAGGCCGATGGGCACAGTCGCGGCCCGCAGGATATCGAGCAGTTCCTGGTCCAGATTGTACGTGGCATGGGAGATGACACACAGTACACCGACCACCTTGTTCCGCGCTTTGAGCGGCAGGCCGGCATAGAAATCCATGTTCTCTTTTTTAAGGACCCCCCGCGTGAACCTCGGGTCAAGGGACGCTTTTTCGAGGACGATCACTTCCCGGTCGCATTCGGCGATACTGCCGCACATGCATTCGCCGACCTTGACCCTTCGTTCGCAGAGGTCTTTCACTACGGCCTCGGATATGTTCCGAAAGGAAACGGGTATCATTTCCATGGTCTCATCATCGATAACATAGATGACGCCTGCGTCCACGCCCATGAACGTGATCACTTTTTCCAGCACTTCGTTCAGGATAGACTTCAGGTCGAGCGATTTGCCCACGGTCAGCGCGATTTCGTAGAGAATGGATAGTTTCTTGTTTTGCCGTTCCAGGACGTCCGGCATGGCGAGAGGTTCTTTCATTTATTAAGTATAACTCTTTCTCTCTTCAATAACAAGGGTCAGGGCGCCCAACAGAAGGCCAATGTCTGGGAGAGGGCCTCTTTGTCAAGCCCTTCCCCGATGACGACGAGCCTGCTGTCCGAGATATCCTTCTCAAAACGAACCCTATCGACCTTGCCAAAGGAACAGTCAAAACGGTAGGGCCCTTCAACAGTATCTATAAGCGCCTTTGCCCTTGCCACCGATCCGTACAGTCCTCTTGCCAGGTCTTCAAAGAAGCTCGTGAAAGCATCGACGGCAAGCCTGTTCCCCATCCGGAACGACAGAGTCTCGAAATGAAAATGATAATTGCCTGCATGGATCACGCGATGCTGAGTTGCTTCGGGCAGGGGGATGTTGATCACGGCGTTCACGGTGCGGAGCAGTACAGCGAGAGGATTGATGGAGCCGATCAACCGTTCCGCGGCAACGACCGCGGGCTCGTCAGCGAGATCGGTCTTATTCACCAGAATAATATCGGAGTTCTTGATCTGGTCCTCGAAGAAGCTTCCGTACATCCCTGACTCGTAAAGCTCCGTGAACTCCGTGGCATCGGCGATCCCAATGACCGATGAGGAACCAATGCCCGCGTTTTCGAGGGCCTCAAGCACTCCCGATGGAGAGGCCACGCCGCTCGGCTCGATCAGCAAGTGCTCGGGCGAGAACTGCTTTACGATACGCTGGATGGCCGTGATGAGGCCGACTTTAAGAGTACAGCAGACGCACCCGCTCGGCAGTTCCACGGATTCAATGCCGCCAGCGGAGAAGAGCTCGCCGTCGATGCCTGCTTTCCCGAAGTCATTGACGAGCACCACGGTCTTCTCGGACCTTCCGGTCACGAAGTTCCTGATGAATGTCGTCTTTCCTGCGCCCAGCAATCCGCATACTACGGTAGTTTTCATAATTATCCTAACCCGGACAAACCGGAACCAAAACCTTGGGACCGCGAAGGCGCGAAGTACGCAAGGACGTCAAACGCAAAGAGGGTTTTGCTTTAATAGAAGATCATCAAGCTTTTCTCGTGACCTTCGCGCCTTCGCGGTGAATGGTTTTCCTTCCCTAAAAATATATTGCAATGGCAATGCCATGAGCAATTTTCCTCCATTTGCCGTTATTCGAGAATATTTATCTCAAGCAAGCAGTAACAGTGGGAAATAATGCCCCGCTGTGTGGGGCATTATGCTGCTATCTTGTCAATAGAGATTACCTCAATCTCTGGCTTTAGTTGCCACGATGCTCTTCATTCCTCATATTATTGCCTTTTGAGTTGATCCGCAGAATGACCATGATGGCTGAATATCGCGGAATTTCGATAGTATTTCAGCGATGAAATGCCGCAGCGGTAACATGAATCTCCATTCTGTGGTACACTTTTTAGAGAAGCACTTGCGTCCTGGTCCAGCCCGAATCAGTGGCACACCGCTTGCATGCTCAAGCTGCGTTATGAAGAACATTCTTCTCTGCTCATCCAATCCTTTGCTGATCAAGAACGTTTATGGCGTTCTTCGTGACGAAGGTCACACCGTTGACACGGTCGAGCATCCCGCCCTTGCCATCAAGAAGGTGCTCTGGGGAGCCTACGATGTCGTCGTCGTGGATTCGGAGCCTTTCGGCATGTCCGCCCAGGAGGCGGCGCAGGTCATCAGGTTCGTTTCGCCCAAGATGCCCATAGTGTTCATGGGAGGCGAAGGGGAGAAGGGCCATGCCAACGGCATGGGGATGCCGCTGGATCTTGAAGCGTTCAAAAGGACGATCCACAACATCGCGATTTGATCGTGTTATTCCAGTACGGAGGGAGATTCTATGACACCGAAGGAAGTGATCCTGAAGGCTTACGAAGGAGGGAGGCCTGACCGGCTCCCGGTGACGCTGTTCGGCGCGGGCATGTGGAGCATCAAGCATCACGGCACATCGTTCGAGGCGCTGTCGCGGGACGCGAACAAGATGACCGACATGTTGGTCGCCATGAGCGAGACGCTCAAGTGCGACATTGTCTACCCGGGCTCGGGCTATAACAACTTTCACGCGTCGGCCCTGGGCGGGAAGATTAAGTTCCGCGAGATGGGCGCGCCGGACCTGGAGAACCACTTTGTTTCATCCGAGGAGGACCTTGCGAAGCTGAAGCTGAGCGATCTCGACAACGACGAGGTGATCACGACCGTCATTAAGGCCTTGCGCCAGACTAAGGCGAAGCTTGGCAACAAGTACGTCGTGACCATGACCGCCTGGGGCCCTTTCACGCTCGGCGCGCGGCTCGTGGGCGAAGAAACAATGATGAAGGCCACGTTCAAGAAACCGGCCTTTGTCGAGAAGGTGGTCGATTTCGCGACCGATATGCTGATCCATCTTTACGAACCGATCGTCGTGGACAAGACTCTTGAAGTCATCACCCTCTCGGACCCCACTGCGTCGGGCGACCTCATTTCCAGGAAACAGTTCGAGAAGTTCGCCGTGCCGGCCCTCAGAAAATTCACGGACTGGGCGAAGTCAAAGGGCGTCCATACGCTGGTCCACATCTGCGGCAACACCACGGACCGGCTGGACCTGTTCCCGCTGACCGGCGCCAGCTGCATCAGCCTGGACCACAAGACGGACATCGCCAAAGCCAAAGAGGCGCTGCACGGCAAGATGTGCTTCGGCGGGAACGTGGACCCTGTAAAGATCATGCTAAACGGCACGATCCAGGACGTGGAGAACGCCTGCAAGGATATCATCAGGGCCGCCGGCGCCGACGGCGGGTTCGTGCTCATGCCGGGGTGCGATATTCCCCCGACCGTCCCGTACGAGAACACCCAGAAGTTCATCCAGGTGGCGCACGAATGGAAATACTGACGAAAAGGAGGTGAAGGCGTCCCCGGTCCAAATGAGGGGGAAGTCTACAGGGGAATTTTGGAGGAGTTGAAACAACTAGTTTCCCGGGCGCAGACAGCGTCAGGGCACAAGGAGGCAACGAACATGGCAGACAAGAAGATGACATTGGAAGAAGTGAATGAGTACATGAAAAAGCAGTGCGGTTTCGTTCCGAGGATGTTCCAGGTTATCAACACCGTGACCCCGGAGCCGGGCAGGACCTTCGCTGATTTCTATGCGAGCATTTTCGCCGACGGGGCCCTTTCCCGCAAGGTGAAGGAGCTGATGTTCATGTCGGGCGGCGTGGCCTACTGCTCGCCCCGGTGTATCATCCACGTGATCCCGGCGATCAACGCCGGCGCGACCACGATGGAGATCTTCGAAGCAGCGTCGGTCGGCATGATACTCGGGGGCTTTGTGCCGGGCGGTCCTGGCATTCCCTATGCTTTCGAGTATGCATTAAAATGCCTCGACATAGAAACCAAGTTCCGGAAAGGCGAGAAGTGGGAGTATCTGCCTCAGCCTAAGTTCGACCACGGGGTGTTTTAACGATACCAATCGGGGGAGCGTTTCGAAGGCTCCCCCGCCTTTTGGACTCATACCGTCACTCATACGACTTAAATAAAAGAGGAACAAAAATGTTTCGATTTAATCGCGAACAGAAGGTCTTCAGCATAAACGGGGTCAAGGTCGGCGGCCAGGCCGGGGAGAACCCGCCGCTGCTGATCGCATCCATGTTCCACAACAAGGACCGGATCGTCACGGACCGGAAAGGCAACTTCGACCGCGTTAAGGCGACAGAGATGATCAAAACGCAGGAACAACTTTCCCTCTCCACGGGCATCCCGTCCATGGTGGCCATGGTGGCCAACTCCGCGGAGGAAGCGAAGATCTATGTCGACTTCTACCGAGAGACGACTTCCATGCCCTTCGGCATCGACATGTGGGTTGCCGAGAAACGGGCAGAGGCCACCGAGTACGTGGCCAAGCTGGGCCTGCAGGACAAGTTCCTGTACAACAGCATCACGCCCTGGGACAAGGACATCAAGGGCCAGGTCCATAAGCTCAAGGATCTGGGTATAAAACATGTGGTGGTCCAGGCCTTCGATGACCAGGACCAGACGCCGCAAGGGCGCCTGAAATCGCTGGAAAAGCTGCTCGATCAGGGCGCGGGAGATTTTGAGACCGTCATCGTCGATACCTCGGTCATGAACCTGCCCGCCACCTCGTTCTCGCTCGTCGCCAACCGGCTGATCAAGGAGAAGCTCGGCCTTCCCTGCGGCGGCGCGTACTCGAACGGCACGCACATGTGGAAGGACGCGAAGACCATCTGGAGCCTGGATGGGTTCAAGGCCATGGACGCCGTGGTGCAGGGAATGTCCTCGGCGATCTGGAGCGACTTCAATTTTTACGGGCCCATTGTCACGGCGCCGCGCATCTTCCCGGCCGTGGCGGCAGCGCAGATCCTGCTCTCGACCCTGGTCTACGATGAAACACAAACGATCTCGGCGAACGAGAACATTCCGATCAAGAAGTACTTTGGCGAGTTCCTGGGCAAGCTGACGGCGGGAGCAGCGAGAAAGTGACAGATGCGCGAAGAACCCGAGGGTAAGAACGTAAGAGGGTAAGAAGGTAAGATTTTTCTTACCCTCCTACCTTCCCACCTTCCTACTATCTATTAGTTAAGGAGGAGTAATGACGACAATGAATTCACGAGAACGGATACTGAAAATGTTCGCCGGCGAGGAGCTCGACCGGCCCCCCTGCTTCAGTGGTTTCGGCAATGTGACCACGGAAGGGCTGAAAGCGCTGAACCAGAATTTCGCGGCCACTCATTTGGACGCGAAGATGATGGCCGCGGCCGCGGCATCGACCTACAAGCTCTTCGGCTTCGAATGCGCGGTGGCGCCCTTCGACCTCTGCATCGAGGCCGAGGCAATGGGCTGCGAGATCAACGTCTATGCCCATTCCGAGGATCTGCTGTACCCCACGATCAAGAAAAAGCTGATCCTCAACGAGGCCGAGCTGGACTTTGTGGTCCCCTCCGGCCTCACCGGGCGCGGCAGGGTCCCGCTCATGGTCGATGTTATCAAACAGCTTAAAAAGGACATTGGCAACGAAGCGGCCATCGGCTCCTTCGTGCTCGGGCCCTTCACGCTGGCCGGACAGATCATGGAACTGAACGACCTGTTGAAGCTGTCCTTCAAAAAGCCGGACAAGATCGGGAAGCTTCTGGACCAGATGTCGGACGTCATCATCCAGGTGGCGCAAGAGTATGAAAAGGCCGGGGTCGACTATATCTCGGTGCGCGAGATGGGCGCCACGTCGGACGTCCTGAGCCCGCGGGTGTTCAAAAGCCTGATCCTGCCCTATCTTAAAAAGATCTTCGCTAAGATCACGGTCCCCAGCGTACTCCACATTTGCGGCAAGACGAACGACATCGTTCACGCCATGGCCGAGAGCGGAGCCAGGGCGATCAGCGTGGACCAGAAGAACGACGTTGCCGAGACGCGCAAGAAACTCGGCCCCAAAGCGCTGATCTTCGGGAACTATGACCCCTACAACGTGCTGGTGGCCGGCACGCCGGACCTGGTTCGACAGACCATTAAGAAGTGCATGGACGACGGTGTGAGCGCGGTCTGGCCCGGCTGCGACATCTGGCCCACGGTCCCGCCTGAAAACATGAAGGCCATGATGGACGAAGTCAGAAAATACAGGAGGTAATGCGATGGCAACGGAAGAAAAAACGAAGGAAATAAAAGAGAAACTGAGAAACGCCGTGATCCAATACGACGAGGATGCCTCCAAGGAGGCGGCGCAGGAGGCCCTGAACGAGGGTCTGGATGCCAATGATGCCATCTTCAACGGCCTCGTATCCGGCATGGAGGAAGTGGGACGTTTGTTCGAGGCCCAGGAATACTTCGTGCCGGAGATGCTCATGTGCGCGGACGCTCTCTATGCGGGCCTGGACATCCTGAAGCCTCACGTGAAGCAGCTTGATCTGGGCATGAAGGGCTCGGTCGTGATCGGGACCGTGGAAGGCGACGTGCATGATATCGGCAAGAACATCGTCAAGATGATGTTCGATGTGGCCGGTTTCACGGTCTACGACCTGGGCCGGGATGTGCCGCTCGACAAGTTCGTGCAGGAGCAGATGAAGACGGACTCGGACCTGGTCTGCCTCTCGGCAATGATGACAACCACCATGACCGGAATGAAAAAGGTCATCGACGACCTCCGGGCAAAGAATCCCAATGTGAAGATCATGCTCGGCGGCGCGCCCGTATCCCAGGACGTGGCGGACAAGTACGGCGCCGACGGCTATGCCAAGGACGCAAGCAACGCGCTCAAGGATGCCATCAACATGGTCAGCTCGCTGAAGAAGCTGAAGGATGAGGCGGAAGCAAAGAAAGCAAAATGAAGACCTCTCTCAGGAGAGAACTGCTGGACCACGGCGCCACGGTCGTGGGGCTCGCGAGTTTGCAGGGTTTCCTCAGCGGAGAGATCGCCCATCTTGACCGGGCGGTGTCCATCGGCGTGGACCGGAGACTGAATGAAGACACCCTCAGCCTGCTCGTCAAGCTCCAGAAGCAGGCAATACGGTTCCTGAAGGCCCGGGGGCATCGCACCCTTGCTATCCCGCCGGACTCGGACCGCAAGAAGGACACGTTCATATCGAAGCTTTACTCCCTGTTCAACCACAAGATGGCAGCTACGTCGGCGGGGCTGGGTTGGATCGGAAAGAACGGGCTTCTCATCAGCCTTGACTACGGGCCGCGCCTGTCGCTCGCCACGGTATTGACCGATGCCCCGCTCCGGCCGGATGCGCCCATGGAGTACAGCTTGTGCGGCGGGTGCATGCTCTGCATGGAGCACTGCCCTTCGAAGGCAATAACCGGGTCGGAATGGTCGCGGTCATCGCCCTTTGTCGAACTGGTGAAGCTGAGCGCCTGCAGAAGCCACAAGGCGACCAAGCGGGCCACGGACGGCAAACCCAATTGTGGGCTGTGCATCAATATCTGTCCCTATGGACGGAAAGTCTGAAGGGAATGAGGGTAAGAAGGTATGAAGTTAAGAAGTTGGGAGGGTTAAATGCTTTTCTCTTACCGTCTTACATTCCCACCTTCCTATCTTCGAGTTTTCAAACGGGAGGAAAGTTCATGATTAAGAAACACAAGGTCATATTCCAACCCTCGGGCAGCCGCGGCGAGATCGAGGAAGGCAAAACCATTCTCGAGGCCGCCCAGGCCATGGGTGTTGACATCGAAGGGCTCTGCGGCAACAAGAAGGTCTGCGGCAAGTGCAAGGTAAGAATCGAGGAAGGTTACTTCGAGAAGGACAACATCGACTCGGGAATGGCCCACCTTTCGCCGTTGACCGAAGCGGAGAAGAAGCATCTCAAGCCCGAGGATGGGCCGGGCATCAGGCTGTCCTGTACGGCCGAGATCCACGGCGACATCAAGGTCTTCGTTCCCGAACGCTCGCGTGCGGGAAAGCAGGTCGTGCGCAAGGCGGCCAAGGAGCTCACGATCAAGCTCGATCCGGCCGTAAAAAAATATAATGTCGAGCTCGCAAAACCCTCGCTCCACGATATGACGACCGGAGACTGGGAGCGCGTGCTCAAGTCTCTTGAAGACAACTACGGTCTGAAGGGGCTCACCTTCGATTATCTGGTTCTGAAGGACCTCCAGGACATCCTGCGAAAGGGGGAATGGAAGGCAACGGCCACGGTCTGGATGGATAAGGAAATCATCAAGATGGAACCGGGGTTCGTCGAGGCGAGCTACGGCCTTGCCGTGGACGTGGGCACCACGACCTGCGTGGGCTATTTGACGGACCTCGGCACGGGCAAGGTCGTGAACACCGAATCCATGATGAACCCCCAGGTGCCCTACGGCGAGGACGTGATGTCGCGCATCACCTACGCCATGAGCAATCCCAACGGTCTGGATACCATGCAGAAGGCGATCATCCAGGGCTTAAACGAGATCATCGAGCGCGCTGTTGTGGATATAAAAAAGGACGATCCGAACCCCGGGTACGTGATCGATGACCTGACGATCGTATTCAATACGGCCATGCACCACATCTTCCTGGGCCTGAACCCCGAATACATCGGCAAGTCGCCCTTCATCCCCGCGGTCCAGAACTCGCTCGACATCAAGGCGCGCGATGTCGGACTCAAGATCAATCCATCGGCCTACCTTCACGTGCTGCCTATCGAAGCGGGCTTCGTGGGCGCTGACAACGTGGGAGTGCTGATCGCGGAAGAACCGTACAACCAGGACGAGATGGTCCTGATCATCGACATCGGCACGAATGGCGAGCTGCTCATGGGCAACCGGAACAAGGTCTGCTCCACATCCTGCGCCACCGGTCCTGCCTTCGAAGGCGCTCAGATCAAGTTTGGCATGCGCGCCGCACCCGGCGCGATTGAAACCGTCGAGATCGACCCGATAACCAGGGAGCCGCGCTACAAGGTCATCGGCAAGGCGGACTGGCACACTCACCTTGCTGCCGTGAAAGCAAAAGGCCTCTGCGGTTCGGGCATCATCGGTGTTGTTGCGGAAATGTTCAAGGCCGGTATTATTGATAAAAGCGGCAGGTTCGTCATGGACCTCGGCACGCCGCGAGTGCGAAAAGACGCTGACAACAAACCGGAGTATGTGCTCGCCTGGGCCGCGGAGACCTCCATCGGCCACGACATCACCATCACCCAGGGCGACGTGCGGGCGCTCCAGCTCGCCAAGGGTGCGCTCTACGCAGGCGCAAAGCTCATGATGAAGCGGCTCGGCATTACGAAGCTCGATCGCGTGATCCTGGCGGGCGCTTTCGGGAGCCACATCGACAAAGTTGCCTCGCTCACGCTCGGCATGTTCCCGGACTGCCCCATCGACATGGTCTACGCCGTGGGCAACGCCGCGGGCGACGGTTCGCGCATAGCGCTCCTGAACCGGGACAAGCGGCGGGAAGCGAACGAACGGGCCCGCTGGGTCGAGTTCGTCGAGATCGCCACGGACCCCGCGTTCGAGAAGGAATTCATGCAGGCCATGCACATCCCGCACATGAAGGACAAGTTCCCGAACCTGAAGGAGCTGCTCATAAAGCAGGGGAGCACGGTGGAGATCAAGGGATGATCTGAATGCGGAATGAACAGCAAAAAACGTAATTCAGCTCTGTCTTAATCTGTGAAATCTGCGTAATCTGCGAAAAAAGGAAGTTTATGACAAAGGTCGTCGTCAATTCTGGCGCATGCGGTTTCACCGTTACCATCACGGCGGAAAAGGGGAACGAGAAGAAGATCGTCGTCGCTCTGGACACGGCCTGCGAGATGGTGCAGAAGATGCTTGCCGATATCGCCACCGTGGACCATAGGGTGACGCTCACGGGCTTTCGCGACAACTCGATCTATCTGTCCGCGGCGAAACATCTCAAACATGCCGCCTGCCCGGTGCCTTCCGCCATCCTGAAGGCCATCGAGGTGGAGACCGGGCTCAATGTGCCCAAGGACGCTGCCATCGTCTTCATCAAATAAGAAACCGGGGGAACTCGTGGAAATCATGGACGGAACCAAACTCGCCGACGAGATCAAGCAGAAGGTCTCCGCTGGCGTGCAGCAGCTTGATCAGTACGGCATCGAAGTCGGATTGGCGATCCTTCTCGTTGGGGACGATCCAGCATCGAAGACCTATTTCGCCGCAACCGTGCGGGCGGGAAGGTTGGCATTCGCATCCATGAATACCGCCTGCCCCCCGATGTGCCGGTGAACGAGATCCTGAACAAGGTCCGTTCGATCAATGAGAACGAGAGCATCAGCGGCCTGCTGGTACTCATGAATCTGCCCCGGCGCATTAATGCGCGCACGGTCGTGAACGCCATCGCTCCGTGAAAGGATATCGCGCGCCACGGTTTAAACTCGCGCTGTTGCGGATCCGGCGGCGCGGCGCGCAAAGTGTTTCATGAGAACGCCATAAAGGCGCCAAGACACGAAAAAAGTCTCTAAATTCTTGCGAGTCAATTAAGACTCGGAACCTCATGCATTTCTTCGCGCCTTAGTGTCTTCGTGGCGGAATTATTGTTCTATCGGGTGATACATCATGAGCCACTATTCTATTCAATGCGGAAACTGCGGGAAGATACTTGAAAACACCTACTGCGCCTTCTGCGAGCACTGCAAGGACGCGCTCCTTGTTACCAAGTATAACAATACGCGGCTCGTTGAAAATTCCGCAAAGGGTGTATGGCGTTTTAACTGGCTTCCGGTCCATGAGCCGAAGCTCGAGCAGCCCGGCCCCTTGGTTTACCGCTCGGAGGGCCTTGCGGAACACTTTGGCCTTACCGATCTTTATATCGCCTTCAACGGGTACTGGCCGGAAAAAGGCGCGCTTTTGGAAACCTGCACGTTCAAGGAATTCGAAGCCGCCGTCGTTCTTCAAAACGCGAGAGAGAATGGGGTAGAAGGCTTGATCGTGGCCTCGGCCGGCAACACTGCCCGGGCCTTTGCGCATCTCTCCGCGGTTACGGGCTTTCCCATCGTCATCGTCGTTCCCCGCATGTGTCTCGAAGAGATGTGGTACCTTGAGCATTCATCCACTGTGCCAACCCTTGCCGTAGGTGACGGCGATTATGCGGACTCCATTGACGTCGCCAAGAAGATCGCACTGTCTTCGGGGTTTCCCTTTGACGGCGGTGTGAAGAACATTGCCAAGCGCGATGGCCTAGGGATCGTCATGCTCGAAGCCGTGTCGAAGATCGGCAAAATGCCCGGCCATTACGTCCAGGCGGTGGGCAGCGGCACGGGCGCCGTGGGCGGCTGGGAAATGGCCGAACGCTTTTTGAAGGATGGCAGATTCGGCTCGCGGCTGCCAATCCTGCATCTGGGCCAGAACCTGCCTTTCGCGCCGATGCTCCACGCCTGGAAAAAAGGAAGCCGTGCCCTGTTCCCCGAAGATCTGAATCCGGAATTGATCTCCCGAATCACCACACGGGTTCTTTCCACCCGCTATCCCGCATACTCGGTCAAAGGAGGCGTTTTCGATGCACTTACCGCCACAAAGGGGAAGATGTATGGTATTGAAAATGACGCCGTGTATGGGGGTATGAAACTGTTCCTCGCTTCTGAAGGCATCGATATCGTTCCCGCGGCGGGCGTTGCCGTTGCCGTGCTCGATGAGGCGGTGAGAACAAGCGCGATCAAAAAGCACGACACCGTGCTGCTTAACATAACCGGGGGCGGTGAGGCGAGATTAAAACAGGATAAGAAGACCCACGCGGTTGAGCCCAAATTCGTTTCCAAGAACGCGACTGATAAAGAGATCGAGGAGTTACTGTGCCACGTCCTGAAGAAGAGCTCATAACCATATTGAAAAAGCAGGGCGTTGACTTCACCACCTCGCTCCCCTGCGAGAAGATCAAGACCCTTCTCGAGATGGTCGGGCAGACCTTCCAGCACCTTCCCCTGACGCGGGAAGAAGAAGGCGTCGGCATCTGCGCCGGAGCAGCGCTTGCCGGCAGACGTCCGGCCCTGTTCGTTCAGAGTTCCGGCATCGGGAACATGATCAATGCCCTGCTCTCGCTCACCGCATTCTATAAACTGCCCCTTGCCCTTTTTATCAGCAGGAGGGGATTCTATCAAGAGAAGATCGAAGCGCAATTCCCCATGGGACAAAAACTTCCCGCGATTCTTGCCGGCGCGGGGATCACGTATTCAAAATTAAACACCAGGAACGATATCGGCAGCGTGGACAGGGAACTTCAGGAAGTCTTTGACAAGAATAAAATACATGCGTTTCTGATGAGTCCCGAGGTATGGGAAGGGTCGGAGTGCGAAGTTAAGAGTTCGGAGCTCGGAGCTCGTGGTTCGGAATGCGCAAGCGCAGCCGAACAGCGGCAGGAAACGCTGAAGCCAACACTTACTCGTTACGACATCATCAAGATCATTACTCCGTACCTTAGCGGCAAGGCTGTGGTGAGCAATCTCGGCTGGCCATCCAAGGAACTCTTTGCGATCTACCATCAACCGTCGAACTTCTACATGCTCGGCAGCATGGGCATGGCCACGCCAATTGGCCTGGGCATGGCGCTCACTTCATCGAAAGAGATCGTCGTTATCGACGGGGACGGCAGCCTGCTCATGAACCCGGGCACTCTCGCGACGGTTGCGTTCTTTGCTCCGAAGAACCTGACCATCCTGGCCATCGATAACAGCGCCTACGGCTCCACGGGGAATCAGCCGACGCTTACCGGCGTATGCGTTGATCTTGAACGGGTGGCGCAAGGTTTTGGTTTCAGCAACACCGTGAAAATATCTACTGCCGAACAATTAAATGCAGTGATGAAAAACCAAGGATCGGGACCATCGTTCATTCATGTGCTTGCGAAATCGGGAAACAAGGATGTGCCGAATATATCGATCCACCATCTCGAGATCAAGAAACAAGTGCAGGATTTTTTGAAAAGGTAGTGTGGTGTTTGCTTGACCCTCTCGAACGACAAGGAGGATATAATTCGGTATTCTATAAATCGTCAGGCTGGAGGCCCGTCTTCTTCGCAATGCGAGCAAGCATGCGGGAACCGATTTCTACCCCATCATGAAAAGCAAATACGTAGTCAGGCCATCCGGGTCTTGAAAGAATGCGGTGGGAACCAGCAGTTTCTCGTTTGATAAACCAGCCGATACGAAGGAGTGCGGCAAGAACAGAATGCGCTTTAGCGGAAGGCCACTGACTCATGCCGGGACTGCGAAAAGCTCATCGAGTTCCGGAATGGTCTCGCCATGATCTATCCGGTCTGCTATCACGCGAAGTGCAAGCGCTTCAACTTTGGCAATAGCATCCGCGCGTGTCTTTCCGTAAGCTAAAACCCCGGGGAGATCGGAAACTTCGGCAATCCAGCGGCCGTCATCTTCTTTCTCGATATCTATCTTCATTTTTTTCTCCTCTTGTGATAAATTTATCTGAATATGAAGCTGATTGCAAGTCTAAATTTATCAAGGCAAGTTGCAGATTGCAAACACGAGGAATGGTTAAGATTAAACTGCTTTCTTTCTTTTAAGTCGATACCATACTGTGCCCAGCCATGCGCCGGGGAAATTGAAAAACCATGCAGAAGGAAAGGCTATAAACATCCAACCATTGAATCTTTCAAATAGGCCGGTGACGACAAAAAA
>JANONA010000260.1:0-2562 GCA_031420575.1 Nitrospirota bacterium
GTAACGACCTTCAGTGTACGCGGATGGATGAGGAGCCGACGGTGACGAAACAAGCGATATTCAGGGAAGCGGCGAGAACGCTATCTTCACGGTATCATCCTGAGAGGATAATTCTGTTCGGTTCACAGGCGCGGAGAACGGCGGACAGGCGCAGTGATATAGATCTGCTGGTGATCGGGCCCGTTAAAAGGGATCGCCTCAAGATGATGGTTGAGATGAGCAGAGCGCTTGCGTGGATCAATTCCGCCTTTGATATTCTGCTGTTAACCTCGCGGGAGTTTGAACGGGACAAGGAAATTCCGGGGACGCTGGCGCGCTATGCAGCGAGAGAGGGCAAGGTGCTCTATGATTCGCAGAAAGAAGGAACTCGCAAAAAAGGCAAACGATTGGCTGCTATACGCAGATGAAGATTTGCGGCTTGCCGAACACGCTTTTGCCCTTGCAAGTTCAGTCCCTTACCGGTTGATCGCATATCATGCGCAGCAATGCGTCGAAAAAAGCCTGAAAGCGTATCTGGTTTATCAGGACATAGATTTCTTGTTTACGCATAATATAGGCAAACTTCTTGATTGGTGCGGAGCAGACGCTGCCTGGACGAAAAAGATCAGGACTGCAGATGAGTTGACGCCCTTTGCCGTTACCGCGCGTTACCCCGGCATAAGCAAACCGGTGACAAAGCAGGAAGCCATGAAGGCCCTGAAAACCGCCAAACGGGTTAGGACCATTGTCCTGGCGGCATTGAGGAAAGCAGGGCTGGAAATCCCTGAAACAATGGGGTATGACCTGTGACCTGTCTCATGTTGAACTTTGATTCCGAGCTTATCAACTTTGAACATTGAACACGGATACATGGTGAGGGAGCCGCGACCGTGAAATATGCAGAGATGTGATAATGTCAATATACAAGACCCGACCCTAAGAGGTTCTGTACATGGAGGTTTGCTATGAAGCAAAGCGATCATTTTGATTTGAATGATATTCAGCATGAGCCGACAGATGCGCAACTGGAAACGTTGATGAAATCAGTTGCGACCGAGGCTAAACGTCGTGCTGATTTGGCGAGAGAAGCACTTATGCAACGTTTACGCAGCGACATTAACGACGCCAATCGTACGCGAGCCACGGCATGAGTGAGCTGTTCAAACCGCGCCTGATTGTCGTGGCTGGCCCCAATGGCGTCGGCAAGACTTCAATCACCGTGCAGTTGCTGCGTCACGCGTGGATGGGCGGCTGCGAATACGTTAACCCCGACGACATCGCCCGTGACGAATTTGGGGATTGGAATGCACCCGATGCCCTGAGAAAGGCGGCCACCCGAGCCGCTGAAGTGCGTGAACGTTGTGTGCGTGAGGGGCGTAGCCTGGCCTTTGAGACAGTGCTGTCAATGCCGGACAAAATCGACTTCATCCAACGGGCGAAGCGGGCCGGGTTTTTTGTTAGACTATTTTTCGTGGGCACCGACAATCCTTCTATCAACGCCAAACGCGTAGCGCAACGCGTCATGGAAGGTGGACATGATGTGCCCATCAGCAAGATTATCGTACGCTATACACGATCACTGGCGAACTGCTTGGTGGCGATACGCATAGCCGACCGTGCCTACATCTACGACAACTCGGTTGACAACACACCGGCACGGCTTTTGTTTCGTACGAGCGATGGTAAATTGATTAAATACTACGAAGATATTAATCCGTGGGCGCTGGAAATTTTGCGCGAAATTGACTCGGAATCCACTGAGCCTCAAAAGAGGTAATGTCAAGAGTAAAGACCTGACCCTAAGTGTTCCTAAGTGTTCTATGAATGAGTGGTAAACCTGCGGGTCATAACGTCCCCGCGGGTCATATTGAAACGGTCGAATTGGAATCCGTAGCATAAAGATGACCGGAGGGAAATGAGTGACCTTCTTTGCATTTTTGGACCGAATGGTTCTGGTAAAACCCGGCTATTGCAGATGATTGAGCAGGTCGTGGTCTCGGCTCCAGGTGGAAAGGTCTTGCGGGTCGGGGTTGAGATGTTCGCGGATGAGCTCGTGAGGGCACTCCATGTAAGTGCAATAGAATCTTTCCGTCGTAAATACCATGAAATTGATACCCTATTGATCGACAACTTGTGGGTTCTCTGCTCTCGACCTCATACTACGACCGAAATCTGCGGGGTCATTCAAAAAAGGCGGAATGCAGGAAGACTGACTGCTGTCGTCTCCGACCTTTTGCCGGAGGAATGGGCGGTACGAAATAATAAAATTTACGCGCTTTTGCAAAGCGGACAGCGAATAGTTGCTAAAGACTTCCAGTTTTTAATGGATTCACCATTCACCGCTTAAGGAGGCCTTATGGAAAGTATTGTCAATATCCACATCGAAAAACTGCCCGAGGGGTTTTATCTCGCAACCTCCGATGACGTTCAGGGATTGGTGGCACAGGGCAGAACCGTGGCTGAAACGATGGAAATCGCACGGGATGTTGCGCGCAGACTGCTGGAAGCACAGGGTAAGCGCAATAAATCTCTAAAATTGCAGCAGGTAAAGAAAAGTTTTGACCTGCAACTCGTCGTAGCTAA
>JANONA010000261.1:0-6132 GCA_031420575.1 Nitrospirota bacterium
CCGACCCCTGGGTCAGGGCAGCCGCCGCGCGGGGCTTAAGCAGGATCGGCGGCAATAAGGCCGGCCCGGCGCTCGTGGGGCGCCTCGGCACGGCGTCCGATATTTTTCTCCTTGCCCTTGTGGAGGCGCTGGGCGCGCTCGCCTTCCCACAGGCGCAGGGCGCGATCCTCTCGCTCACTGACCACCCGGACCCCGAGGTCCGCAAGACCGCGCTTTCGGCGCTCTCCGGCTATGATGGGGAGGCGGCGCCGCGGGCCGTGATTGCACGACTGTCAGACCCGCACTGGAGCGTGCGGAAGGCCGCGGTCGAGGCGCTCAAGCGCAAGCGGGACGCGGCGGTTGAGGCGCTCCTCGTGAAGATCGCCGAGGGAGATCCGGATACGGCGGTACGGCGGGCGGCGAAAGAGGCGTTGGGGAGATAAATGTTAGAAGAGCAGATTATTCCGCTGCCCGATGATGTCTTCCGGCTCCTGCGTGATTTCGTCCACGACTACTGCGGGATATTTTTTGATGACGGGTCCAAGTTCCTTCTTGAGCGCCGGCTTTCGCGCCGGCTTGAGCAACGCCGGCTCAAGAGCTTCGAGGAGTACTACTACTTTCTCCGCTACGACCGGAAGCGGGAGGAAGAGCTTGCCATCCTCGTGGACAATCTTACCACAAACGAGACCTACTTCTTCCGCGAAAGCCCGCAGCTTCGCGCCTTTTCCGAGGAGATTCTCCCCGAACTGCGCGAGACGCTTGTTGACCGGAAAGTCCTCCGGATCTGGAGCGCCGGCTGTTCCACGGGAGAGGAACCCTACACCATCGCGATGCTGCTGCTCGAATCCGGGGACTGGTGGCGCGACTGGCGGGTGGAGATCCTCGGCAGCGACATCAACCAGCGGGTACTGCATACGGCGCGCAAGGGCGCGTACAAGAAGAGCGCCTTTCGCGTGACGAGCCCGGAGATGCTGGCAAAGCACTTTGTCGAAGAGGACAAGGGCGATTACCGGATCGTCGATAAGGTCAAAGAGCTCGTTTCGTTCAGCTCTCTGAACCTGCTTGATCCGTTCAAGACCGGCCTGATCAGCGCCATGGACGTCATCTTCTGCCGGAACGTGATCATCTATTTCGATAAAGAAGCAAAGAAAAAGGTGATCGAGAGCTTCTCGAACAAGCTCCGCGAAGGCGGCTACCTGCTCCTCGGGCACTCCGAATCGCTGATCAACATTTCGAACGCGTTCGCTCTCCGGACGCTGAAAAACGACATGGTATACCAGAAGCCGGTGAGGGGACGATAGTACCGCGACACGTTAAAAGCGAAACATGTTTTAGCGGTTCGGCGCGTTTGGGAAACGCGCCCTACGACTTCAATAATATATCGTAGGGACCGTTCCCCGAACGGTCCGCACCACTTCGTGGTGTTTCGTAATTAAATTGTTGCAACACTAGACGTGGGAAGCGGGATGAGGGCCGCGCTATGAAGAAGATCAAGGCCTTAGTCGTTGATGATTCGGCTTACAACCGCACCGTGATCGGGGAGATGCTCGCGAGCGACGCGGGGATCGAGGTGGTCGGGAGCGCCACGGACGGCGTGGACGCCATTGCGAAGACGCTTCGCCTCAGGCCCGACGTGATCACCCTTGACCTCGAGATGCCGAACATGGACGGCTTCACCTTCCTGCGGTGGCTTATGAAAGAACGGCCCACTCCCGTGCTGGTGCTCTCGTCACGCTCCGACAGCCGCAGCGTCTTTCGCGCCCTGGAACTCGGCGCCGTCGATTTCCTGGCCAAGCCCGAGTCCCGCATCTCGAAGAGTATCGGCAACGTCAGGAACGAACTCGTGTCCAAGGTCCATGCAATGCTGAGCCTCGAGATGACGAAGGTCCAGTCCACGATCGATCTTCTTGCCCGTGAGCGAGTTCCGCTCTTGGCACGGAAAGAAGACGAGCCGTTGCGGGAGCGCGGACCGATCGAGGTTGTGGCGATCGCGTCGTCCACCGGCGGTCCGCAGGCGATCCAGGCGATCCTGTCCGCGCTTCCCGCCGACCTCAGCGCCGGGATTGTGATCTCCCAGCACATGCCCGCCGGGTTCACCCGGAGCTTCGCCGAACGGCTGAACAAGCTCTCGCCGCTCATGGTGAGCGAGGCCGCGGCCGGAGACCGGGTGGAGGCGGGTACGGCGCTTATCGCGCCCGGCGGGTTTCACCTGATCGTGAAGCGGAACCGCCGGGGGCTTGGCGTTGAGCTTGCTCCGCGGAGGCCGTCGGACAAGTATGTTCCCTCCGCCGACCGGATGATGGCGTCCGTTGCCGAGGCCTGCGGTCCCGCAACCCTCGGAATTGTGCTCACCGGGATGGGCAATGACGGCGCCTTGGGAGTGATCGCCATCAAGAACAAGCGGGGCCAATGTCTCGCTGAGAGCGAAGAGAGCGCCGTTGTCTTCGGCATGCCGCGGGAGGCCATCCGCACGGGAGTGGTGGATAAAGCGCTGGCGCTCGGCAAGATGGCCGGGGAGATCGCGGCGCGGTGCGGACCCCCGCGGGCTGAGGCATAAAGGGAGTCGCGGCGCGGCTGGAATTTTTCCTTGATAATTTTCGCGGACTCAATTATAATTACCGGGTGTTGAATACAGGGCGCAGGGTGTTGAATAATTATTGCTTCAGCGGCGCGGGCTGCCTGAGCGGCTGCAAAGGGAGGGCATGATGGATAAAGATTCGGCGCCGATGGCCAAGAGAGTTGAAGAGTTTCTCCAGGTCTTCAAAAAGGGCGAGGAGTTCACCCATGAACTTTTGAAAGAGAACGAGAAGCTCAGGTACCGGGCCGCCCAGCTCGAGGAAGCGACCAAGTTCACGGACCGGGAGGGCGGTTTCAGGGCGCATGGCATGGAAGAACGGATCAAGTTCCTTGAGGATGAAAATAAACGGCTGATCGACCGCTACCGCGTGGTGGAAGAGGAGAACAAGGACTTCGCGAACCGTTACCTTGACGTGGAAGCGGAGAACAACAACCTGGCAAACCTGTACGTGGCGAGTTATCAGCTCCATTCCACCCTTGACTTCAGCGAATCCCTCAAGATCATCCTCGAGATCGTCATGAACCTGATCGGCGCCGAGGAGTTCTCGATCATGATGCTCGATGAAAAGACGAACGAATTGACGATCGTGGCGCAGGAAGGCATGGGGCCGGAAGCGCAGGCAAGCGTCAAGCTGGGCGAGGGGACCATCGGCGCGGCGGCGAAATCGGGCGAGGCGTTTTACCGCGAGGGAGATCCCAAAAATCTGGAGGGTGTGGATTATCTCCATCCGCTCGTGGTCATCCCGCTCAAGATCAAGGAGCACGTGATCGGCGTGATCGTCATCTACAAGCTCCTGGTCCAGAAGGAAGCGTTCTCCCCGGTCGACTACGAGCTGTTCACCATGCTTGCGGGCCACGCGGCCACCGCGCTCTTTTCTTCGAAGCTTTATTCGCAGTCCGAGCGCAAGCTCACGACGATCCAGAGCTTTCTTGATCTGCTCAAGGAAAAATAAACGGAGGTTGAAATATGCCCGTGCATAATTTTCTGGTGGTTGAGGATTCCCCGACGATGCGGCAATTGATCTCCTTTGCCCTGAAGCGCATTCCGGGCAGCAGGATCGTCGAGGCCAATGACGGCATTGACGCGCTCAAGAAGCTTTCGACCCAGAAGTTCGACGTCATCCTGACGGACATCAATATGCCCATCATGGACGGGCTCAAGCTCGTCTCCATGGTGCGGAATGACCCGGCGCACAAGGCCATTCCCATCGTCATCATCACCACCGAAGGCGCGGATGAGGACCGCAAGCGCGGCCTCGCACTTGGCGCCAACGCCTACATCGCCAAGCCCATCCAGACGGCCGACCTTCTGAACGTGGTCAATGGGTTACTGGGGAATAAATAAGTGAAGAAAAAAAGAGGTTCAACCAAGGACGAGAGACGACACAGCTTCCCGTCTTTTTTTAATGCCGCTGAATGATTAAAACAATGAAAAGGGAGTTGGTAAGGACGCGTGGCGCTAATATCCCGCTGCTGCCCTTTCCCGCAACTGCCCACAGGCCGCCGAGATGTCCCTGCCGCGAGACTCGCGCACGGGCGCGGTGTAGTGGTGGTCCAGCAGTATCTTCTGGAAGCGCCGCACGGCCGCGTCATCAGGCCTTTTGAACTCGCTCCCCGGGAAGGGATTGAACGGGATGAGGTTCACCTTACTCCTGATGTTTTTGAGCAGCTTCGCAAGACGCAGGGCATCTTCTCCGGAATCGTTTACGCCTTGTAACAGTACATATTCAAACGTGATCCTGCGCCTCGGTTCGAGCGGGAATCGTTTACAGGCGGCCAGGAGCGCTTTGATCGGATAGTGCCGGTTCACGGGCATGATCGCGTCCCGCACCTCGTCGGTTGCGGCGTTGAGCGAGATTGCAAGGTTTACCTTTAATCCTGATTTTCCCAGTTTCTCGATCTCGGGCACAAGTCCGGCAGTCGAGAGCGTCACCCTGCGGGGGGAAAATGCGAGTCCTTTGTCCGAGGTGACGGTCTTCAAGGCTTTGACCACTTCGTCGAAATTTTCCAGCGGTTCCCCCATGCCCATAAGCACGATATTGGTGAGGCCCCGCGCTTCTTCCCGCTTCAGAATGCGCGATACTTCCAAAACCTGGTCAACGAGCTCGCAAGCCTTGAGATTTCTCGTAAAGCCCTTGCTCCCGGTGAGACAGAAACGGCACGCCTGCCGACAGCCCACCTGCGATGAGATGCAGAGCGTTTGCCGGTCCTCGTCCGGGATCAGGACGCTCTCGATGGCGCGCCCGTCCTCGAGCTCAAAAAGAAATTTTCTCGTGCCGTCTTTGGAGGTTTCCGTTGTGACGATTTTTGGTATCGGGAGAGTAAAGACGGACGAAAGCAGGCCTTGCTCTGTTTTTGCAATGTTTGTCATGTCCTCGAAGGACCGGGCGTATTGGGAGTAGATCCACGCAAGAATCTGGTCTGCCCGGTACTTTTTGAGCCCCAGCTCGACGAGCTTAGTCTGGAGTTCGTCACGGCCCAGGGCTTTGATGTTGATCTTTGGAAGGCTCATACACGCGTGTCCTCAAGTGCTTTTACGAATGTAACACCTTTGCTTTCTAAAAGCAAGGCGGACCCAGCATATCTGAGCAAAAAACTCTTGACACTCTTGTCGTATAGATGTTATTTTGTTGTACTGTTTTTTCAGGAGATATCCTTGAAAATCGCGATTACCGGCAAGGGCGGCGTCGGGAAAACCACGCTGGCAAGTCTTTTGGCGCGGCTGTATGCGGCTGAGGGCAAAAAGGTACTGGCTGTTGACGCTGATCCTGATGCGAACCTGGCCTCGGCGCTCGGCATCCCGCCGGAGGCCGCGTCAAAGGCCCTGCCGCTTGCCGAGCAGTCCGACATGATCGAAGAGCGCACCGGCTCCCGGCCCGGCGCGCCCGGCGGCATGTTCAGCATCAATCCAAAGGTGGACGATATTCCGGAGGCGTACGGGGTCCAGCATGAGGGGGTGCGGCTTCTCGTCATGGGAAAATCGAAAGAGGCCGCGGCAGGCTGTTATTGCCCGGAACACGTGCTGTTGCGTCGTCTCGTGAGCCACCTTATCCTGCGGCGTGACGAGGTGGTCATCCTCGACATGGAGGCGGGCATCGAACACCTGACCCGCGGCACAGCCGGCGGGGTGAACGCTTTCATCGTGGTGGTAGAGCCCGGCCAGCGGAGCCTCCAGACCGCGCGGCACGTGGAGAAACTGGCAAAGGGGCTCGGCGTCAAGGAGGTCTTCGTCGTCGGCAACAAGATCAAACAGGAAAGTGACAAGGAGTTCATCACGAAACACCTCGCGGGCATGAAGGTTCTGGGGTTCATGAGCTACGCGGACGATGCGGTCAAGGCGGACCTGGACGGCAAAGCTCCCTACGATGCGGCCCCCGTTGCCGTGGCTGAAGCGAAGGTTATCAAAACCGCGCTGGATCAAATGATGAAGCAATAATGACGGTCTCGTAAAAAGTCGAAAAACGCACGATTTGTCATTTCGAACGAAGTGAGAAATCCCGGTTTTTCAATCAGTTGAAAGACCTCTCTCTTCGTTCGAGGTGACACGTTCGGACTTTTTACGAGTTTATCAATAAT
>JANONA010000262.1:0-2415 GCA_031420575.1 Nitrospirota bacterium
CCCTTCAGCAGGTAGGATGCGCCAAGAAGTTGGTCCCGCATGGTGGCTGGGGCTGCGCCTCGCCTCCGGTTGTCCGGACTTTGGTTGAACTCGCCGTTGGCGTTGTAACGCACGGAGGCCTTCACGCACCGTGCGAGAAGATACAGAAAGTAATCCGGCCTCCCCGTCAGATTGAATTTATCTCTTATTTCTCGGTAAAAAACCTTCGGGTCGTCAAGCTGTTCATGCCAAAGACCCTCGTATTCTTTTGACAACTTATCCGGCGTGTTGATAATGGCACGCCATAGATCAACAAGCGGCTTGTTCAAATCGTTGAGGTGAAATCGCTTTGCTCGTTTGTGCGCTGCGGCGGCCAGTGAAATTGCCGCCGAGCCCGCAAACGGCTCATGCAGTATTTCAGAGTTTAGCAAAATACATGCCGTTTTTAGACGACCGAATGCTTTGTTTATATTGTATTTATAAACTCATCTCGCGCGGAAATTATAAAATTAGGACATCCGCAGTTAAGATTTTCAGGTGACAGGCGAAGTATATTTTATGCTTATACGCTTGTCAAGATAATAAAATAATTGACTATTCAGCTGTATTCGGTAAAATATGTCGGAATTTGGGCGCTCTATACGAAAAGAGGTGAACTCCCTATCCTATGGAACCTATCCCGAAAGATATTCTTATTCAATTTGACGAAATTCTAAAGCAGAGGAATATCCCCCTCTCCTCCCACGCCGATTACCGGAAGTGGCTGCGGTATTTTCTCGACTATCGCGAAAAATATTCTCCTCCCGATAACAAGTCCGACCTGGTGCGGCTGTTCGCCGAAAAGCTGCGGTCAAAGAACCAAACTGCGAAGCAACTGGAAGAGGCGGCGGATGCCGTTTCGTTATTATTTGCGTTGCAGCAACGAAAGGGGAATGAACCGGGGAAGCAGGGAGTCGGGAAAACCGCTTTCAGTTAAACCCATCCCCACCTTAATCCTCCTCTTGAAGGGGAAGAAACTGATACATTGGCGCACAGTCCTGTGACAGAAGAAAACGCCGCTAATACCGTGTCGCATTCCATGGTCAAGGAGGAATCCGGCGGATCTTCTCCGTCGGCATCATTAGGGCCTTTCGCTCCTCGTTCAAAAGGGGAAATCGCTATGATGAATGGCGCTGCCTGAGAAAAACCGAATCTCCGGCCTGGGACAAAGCCATTGCGGACCTTGCGGCGGAGATCAAACTGCGGCACTATTCACGGAATACGCTGAAGGCCTATGCTGACTGGAGCCGCAAGTTTCAAAACTACCTGAAGAACAAACCCCCGGAGACGTTGTCTCCGGCGGAGGTTCACCCCGTTAGAGAAAACTTCGTCGCACTATCAATAAACGCTTGTTCACCATTTTCAGGTAATGGTATTCGCAGAGAGTTTGTGACTCTTCTCTAACGGGGTAAAGGCGTATCTTACGTATCTGGCGGTGGACTGCAAGGTGTCCTCAAGTCACCAGAACCTGGCGTTCAACTCCTTGCTCTTTCTGTACCGGTACGTTCTTAAAATGGATTTTGGAATTCTCAAAGACATTCCCCGCGCGAAAAAATCGACGTATATCCCCGTGGTCCTTTCCCGCAGGGAAATCGACGACATCTTGGTGCATCTCGCATATCCCTATAAGCTCATCGCCCAGCTCCAGTACGGCTGCGGACTTCGAGTCAATGAAAGCGTTACCCTGCGCGCAAAGGATTTTAATTTTGACGCCGGGATACTCACGTTCCTCGGAAAAGGCAACAAAAGCCGCACCGTGCCTATCCCAAATCAAATCACTCCCGAATTGCTGGCCCAAATGGAAGCCGTGAAAAAACTTCATGACAAGGATCTGGAAAAGGGTTTCGCGGGGGTGTTTCTCGACGATCAGCTTGAAAAGAAGTATCCAAGGGCGGCGAAGGAACTGGTCTGGCAATGGTTTATGCCGCAGGAGTCCTTGACGTTCGTTGCGGATACGAAGGAACTGCGGCGGTATCATCTTCATAAAACGCATGTTCAGGATGCGCTGTATGAAGCAGTCAGAAAAGCCAGGCTCACGAAACGCGTCACCCCTCATACTTTCCGGCATACGTACGCCACGCACATGCTTCAGGCGGGCTACGACCTCCGCACGATCCAGACGCTGCTCGGCCATTCCGATATCAGGACGACGATGATCTATTTGCACTGCCTCCCGCCAAAACCCGGTAAAGAGGTGAAGAGCCCGCTGGATTTTTGAGTTGTTCCATCAGAAAAAATTACAGAGGAAGATTGTTCCTACAGCTCATCCAGATCATTCATGGTCCCGTCCATGTTCTTGCGCACGAGCACCTCGCGCGGCTTGGCGCCGTCCGCCGGGCCGACGATGCCGTCCTCCTGCATCATCTCGATCATGCGCGCGGCGCGGTTGTAACCCAC
>JANONA010000263.1:0-2354 GCA_031420575.1 Nitrospirota bacterium
CCTGAAAGCCGTGCCGTTCAAAAAAGAGATTTCCTTCAAGGGCGGCATGGACAAGGCTGAGACGCGCGCGGTCAAGGTCCTGATGACGCGCCGATACCGCTTTCTTGAATCAAAAGACCATGGAAATACCCAGTTCATTACTCAAAAAGGCGTTTATAGCCGGCTGGGTGTGTACGTTACCCATATCAGCATTATTCTTATTTTCGTGGGAGCGCTGCTCGGCTCCTTTTTCGGGTATAAAGCCTTCCTGAACCTTCCTGAAGGGGAGCACTCCAACGTCGTCTATCTCAGGAATGAGCCCATGTGGGACAAGATCATGGCCGCCCTCGGCATTGCCGAGAGCCCGGCGATTCCCAATCCGGAGGGAGGCGCGCCGGCTATGCCGCTCGGGTATTTTATCCGGTGCAACAGCTTTGACGTTGACTATTACGTCAGTCCTTCAGGCATGCCGACGGGCACGCCGTCGGAATTTTACAGCGACTTGACCCTTTTCAACCTTGAGGGCCGGAAGATATTGGACAAGCGCATCCGGGTGAACCATCCGCTGACCCATCGCGGCATCACCTTTTATCAGTCCAGCTATGGGACGATGCCGGAAGGCCGGGGGAAAATCCTCCTGAACGTCCGTCCCAAGAACCGTCCTGTTTCGGCTAGCGAGACCGTGGTTGTTGATCCGGGAGCTTCGGTGTACGTTGCATCCATTGATCGGACGATCAAGGCGTACGGGATAGAGCCTTACGGCGCGCGGAACCCGTTCACCGGCCAGGTACAGTTCTATCGCAGTGAGCGCGGTGAGCTCATCAACCCCACAGTGGACATCGAGGTGTACAAAGGCAAAAAACCGGTGTTCAGGACCCACCTTCTGAAAACCGATACCGGGGCGCCTTCCATGCCTGAAGATTACATTATCAGCTACGGCGGCTACTGGGGCGCGCGCTACACCGGCCTCCAGGTCGCCAAAGACCCTGGCGTGTGGGTGGTCTATGCCGGCTTTATCCTGCTTTGCATCGGGCCGTTCATCAGCTTCCTCGGCTCTCATAAAAAGCTCTGGGTGCGGATCCAGGACCGGAAGGGCCAGGTGGTGGTCACGGTGGCCGGCTCCGCCAACCGGAACCGGATAGGCTTCGAGCGTGAGTTTAACAGTATCGTGGACGAGATTGGGAAGTAACTTCAGGGAGGAATAGATTGATGGAAAGTTCAGGACTTTTTACTATCGCAACAGTGTCGTATCTGGCGGCCATGGTCCTCTATATCAGCTTCTTAGTTTTCAAGAAGCCCGGGATCGGCCTGGCCGCTTCCGTCATTACCCACATCGGCCTCGGCGTACAGACCATAGCCCTTGCTCTCCGGTGGATCGAGTCGTACCAGATGGGAATCGGCCGGGCGCCGCTGACGAACCTCTACGAATCCCTCGTCTTCTTCACCTGGTGCACGGTGCTTGTCTATGTCATCGTGGAGCACCGGTACAAAACCAGGGTCTTCGGCGCGTTCGTGATGCCGGTCGCCTTTCTCGCGCTCGCGTTCATCAATGTAACGGGCATGAGCACCGATATCAATCCCTTAGTTCCGGCGCTCAAGAGTAACTGGCTTTTCTACCACGTTCTCCTGAGCTTCATCAGTTACGCGACCTTTGCCGTTGCCTTCACCGTCAGCATGCTGTATCTGCTCATGGACACCGAAGAGCGGGGGTCCCCGGTCAAGTTCTACGCCGCCGCCGGCGCTCTTGTGGTCCTCACGCCCCTCGGGTACGTCATGGCCGGCCTGGGCCCGAATTTCAAGACCGCGTTCTGGCTGGGGCTCGGCGCTCTCGCCATCGCGTGGTTTGTCTACCTTGTTATCGCGGGCGCGCGAAGCAAGTCCCATACGTACCTGTTCTGGTCGGTCTGCGTGACGCTTGCCGCCGGGCTGCTTCTGTTCATGGGTATTGACTTCGCGCTGTATGAATTAAAAGGCCATCCAGCGGGGGAAAGCTTCAGAAAGCATATGTTCGAGTCAACCTTCCTCAGCAAGTCGATTCCCGTTCTTGTTATCTCATGGGCGGCGGTGCTCGGATTTTTCCTGCTCATCTGGTCCCAGGGAATGCGCGTCAAGGTTAGGCTCAAGCAACTCATTCCTTCTCAGGAGCTGCTCGACGACATGACGTACCGGATGATCGCTTTCGGCTGGCCGCTCTTTACGGCAGGCGGCCTTGTCATGGGCGCGGTTTGGGCCAACAGCGCCTGGGGCACCTATTGGAGCTGGGACCCCAAGGAGACGTGGTCGCTCATCACGTGGTTTATCTATTCGATATACCTCCATGCCCGGTATGTGCGGGGATGGAAGGGAACGCAAATGGCCATCATCTCGGCAGTGGG
>JANONA010000264.1:0-2191 GCA_031420575.1 Nitrospirota bacterium
TTCGTGGAGGGCCGAATTCATCGGAATACCCGCGGATGGACGCGGAAAAAGGCAAAAAATCGGGCTGAACCGTTTTTTCTGATATACTACGTACGAGCCTCTTGCAAAAGTCCCTTTTCGTGTCATTCCGAACGAAGAGAGGAATCTTTCACTGTAATAAAAACAAAGATTTCTCCCGTTGGTCGAAATGACAGTTTGGTGTGTTTTAGACTTTTGCAAGAGGCTCTACATCTTAAGCATTTAATCCGTGTCGCTTGGAAACGCCTGCTTTTGGACATTCGCGGCTAAACAAGTGTTTTTCGGAGCAATCATGACCAAACGCACGAAGATCATCGCCACCATCGGCCCGGCATCGAGCTCGCCGCGGGTCATCGCAAGGCTTATCCGGGCCGGCATGGACGCGGCAAGGCTGAACTTCTCCCATGGCGACCGAAAGGACCATGCCCGCCGCATCAAGGTTATCCGCGGCGAGGCGGCAAAAGCGGGAAAGCATATTGCCATCATTCAGGATTTGCAGGGTCCGAAGCTGCGCGTGGGAGAGATGAAAAACGACGCCGTGCCGCTTAAGCGTGGCGACACGGTGACGCTCACAACCAAGAAGGTCATCGGCACGAACGAGCTCGTATCGCTGACCTATCCCCGCCTCACTAAGGACCTGAAGATCGGTGACACCGTGCTGCTCGACGACGGCAGGCTTGAGCTCAGGGTTGCCAAAAAGAACGCGCATACTCTGTCCTGCAAGATCGTCCGCGGCGGCGTGCTCAGGAGCCGCAAGGGCGTGAATCTTCCCGGCACGCACCTCTCACTCCCCTCGCTTTCGAAGAAGGATAAAGAAGACCTCCGGTTCGGCGTGAAACAGGGCATGGACTATATCGCCCTTTCCTTTGTACGCACCGCGGAAGACATCCTGCTGACCCGCCGTTTCATTCGGTCCCTCGGCGCGAACATCCCCATCATAGCAAAGATCGAGAAACCCGAGGCCATCCGGAACCTCGACGAGATCATCCGCGCGTCCGACGGCGTCATGGTGGCGCGCGGCGACCTGGGCGTGGAAATGTCGCCGGAGCAGGTACCGCTCCTCCAGAAGAAGATCATCAACGCCTGCAATACGGCCGAAAAGCCGGTCATCACGGCCACCCAGATGCTCGAAAGCATGATCGAGAGCCCCCAGCCCACGCGCGCGGAAGCCTCGGACGTGGCGAATGCAATCCTCGACGGCACTGACTGCGTCATGCTCTCAGGCGAGACCGCCATGGGTAAATACCCGGTCCAGGCCGTTGCGGTCATGGCGAGGATCGCTGTGCAGGCGGAGACGTCGCTCAGTCCGATCCTACCGGACGCGCATATCTCCGGCACTGGTGAGAGTGTTGCGCACGCGGCCTGCCGCGCGGCGGAAGAACAGCGCGCCCAGGCGATCGTCACCTTCACCCAGTCCGGGTCCACGGCGCTTTTAGTCTCGAAGCACCGTCCCCGGATGCGCGTCATCGCTCCGACGCCGTTTGAGCGGGTAGCCAGGAAAGTCTCTCTTTACTGGGGCGTGACGCCGGTGATCCTGAAGACGAAGAAAACAACCGACGACATGATCGCAAGCGTTGAAAGCGTCATGCTGAAAAAGAAGCTCGCGAAACGGAAAGACGTTATCGTGATCACCGCGGGCGTTCCCATCAACGTGGCCGGCAGCACCAACATGATGAAGATCCACTGCGTTGGAGAAACAAAGTCCCTCGAATCGAGATAGTGCCGCGACACGTTAAAAACGAAACATGTTTTAGCGGTTCGGCGCGTTTGGGAAACGCGCCCTACGACCTAAATAATATATCGTAGGGACCGTTCCCCGAACGGTCCGCACCACTTCGTGGTGTTTCGTAATTAAATTGTTGCAACACTATAGAATCAAGTCTTCTCAAAATAGAAAAATAAAACCTTCTTGACAGGATAACAGGATTGACAGGATGAAATGTTTTTTATCGGATTTTATCCCGTTATCCTGTCGAAGCTTATGATTCCGGCTTGTCCGGGTTAGATTCCTGCTCCGCACTACTTCATCCGCACCCTCGGATCCGCAAAGGCATACCCGATGTCCGCCAGGAAGTTTCCGAGCATGGTCAGAAACGCGGCCGGCGCCAGGATGCCCATGGCGAGGTTGTAGTCTCGCGACATGACTGATTGGAACATGAGCTGCCCCATCCCC
>JANONA010000265.1:0-3114 GCA_031420575.1 Nitrospirota bacterium
GGAATTATTTACCTGCTGTACGCGCATGGTTTTATCTCGTTTTTCACCGACCGGCAGCGTCTTCTGCATTTTATCGAGGACCATCGGTCGTATGCGGCGCTGATCTTTATCGGGCTCCAGGTGCTGCAGGTCATCGCGGCCTTTGTCCCGGGCGAGGTGTCCGGTTTTGTCGGGGGAGTTTTTTTCGGCACGGCGTGGGGGATCCTCTATTCGACCATCGGCCTTACGATCGGCTCATGGATCGCGTTCATGCTCGCCCGCGTCGCCGGCCGGCCCCTCGTGGAAATGGTCGTGAAGGCCGAGACGATCAAGCGGTACGACTACGTGATGAAACACAAAGGCCTGTTTCTCGCTTTTCTCCTGTTTCTGATCCCCGGTTTTCCCAAGGATATTCTCTGCTACCTGCTCGGGCTTGGACACATGGGGCAGCGTGATTTTCTTCTCATATCAACGTCCGGCAGGCTGCTCGGCACCGTCCTGCTTACGCTCGGGGGGACGCTCTTCCGCGATCAGCGGTATGGCGCGCTGTTCACGCTTTTCGGGATCAGCCTTTTTCTCGTTCTGCTCACCATGATCTACCGCGAGACCCTCGAGCGCTGGTTCCGCGGGCTACGGGCCACACAACTGCTCAAACACCGTGCCGACCGCGCCCGCCTGAAGAAGGACAAATAAAAAATCATCAAACGCCCTTTCGGGCATTGTTCCTCCGGTCCCGTTGGACGCCGCTCAAGCGGTCTTTGTACCGTTTGTTGATGATCGCGCAGACCTCTTCCGGCTCATCCACGATATGCATGAGGTCGATGTCCTCGGGGCTGATGTTTCCGTGCTCGAGCACGGTTTTTTTGAGCCAGTCGATCATGCCCTGCCAGTATTCCCTGCCCACGAGCACCACGGGGAAGCCCCGTATCTTTTTCGTCTGGATGAGCGTGAGCGCTTCGAACAATTCGTCCATGGTGCCGAAGCCGCCCGGGAAAATCACGTAAGCCACCGCATATTTGACGAACATGAGCTTGCGCACGAAAAAGTAGCGGAACTCCACCCGCACGTCCTGAAACTGGTTCGGCGCCTGCTCCAGGGGCAGTTCGATATTCAGGCCCACGGAGATGCCGTTCGCGTTCTGCGCGCCTTTGTTCGCCGCCTCCATGATGCCGGGCCCGCCGCCGGAGATCACGGCAAAGCCGTCCTTAGCCAGGCTTTCCGCTACCTTGAGGCACTTGTTGTAGTAAGGCGACCCAGGCTTAAGCCGGGCGCTCCCGAATATGGTAACCGCGGGGCCGATGTTGTTCAAGGCCTCAAAGCCTTCCACCAGCTCCGCCATGATCCTGAATACGCGCCAGGTGTCCGATCGCGCTAAATCTTCCATGTTTTTTTGTTTCCCCTTTGCGTAAAATTTGATTTGCAACTAACTAACGTTCCCCATACTCCTCGCGATAGATCTGGACAAAGGCGAAGAGCAGTGTGACCACGAGGGGACCGAAGAGAATGCCCAATATGCCGTACACCTGTAAACCGCCGAGGATGCCGATGAACAGAAAAAAGGCCGGGAGCTTTGCTTTTTTCCCGATGAGCAGCGGCTTCAGAATATTGTCCGGCGTGGATACGAGGATGAGCCCCCAGACGAAGAGCGCGATACCGCCGGCTTTCGACCCGGTCAGGAACAAGAAGAGCGCGCCCGGCAGCCAGACGAGCGCCGCGCCCCCGACGGGCAGGAGTGCCAGTACCGCCGCGATCAAGCCCCAAAAGACCGGAAAGGGGACGCCGAACAAGGCGAACCCGGCGCCGGTCATGATCCCCTGGAGCAGGGCGATCAGGAAAACGCCGTTGATGACCGCCATGAAGGTATCGGAGACCTTTTGCGCAATGGAACGCTTCTGCTCAACGGTAAAGGGGAGGAGGTCCATCGCTGACCGGTAATACGCTTCCCCGTTCCTGAAAAAGAAAAAAATGGCGAGGAGCATGACCGCAAGATTGATCGCGAGCAGGACCGTATCCTTCAGGATCGAACCGATCTGGCCCGCAAGACCGGACGAAATGTCGCCGAGGCTTTTTAAGGCCATTCCCTTTACGTCAAGCCCTGACAGAGCGGGATACTCCGAAAGTTTCCCGGAAAGAAACGCGGCAACGGTGTTCCCGAGTTCGAGAAGTTTCCCTGACCGGAGGTTGCCCGCGGTCCACTGGTACAGGTCAATTGCCTGAGAGGTGGATATGGCGAGAAGCGTGATCGCCGGCCCGACGATCAGCAGCAGGGTGAGAAGGGTCATGGCCGCTGCGGCAAGCCCCGCCTTCCCCCTGAGCGCATGGAGGATCCGCTGGTGAAGGGGATGCAGCGCCAGCGTGATAATAGCCGCCCAGAGCAACGCCGCTGAGAACGGGGCCAGAAGGCGGGCCATCTGGTAGAGCAGAAAAATAAAAACCGCAAAGAAGGCAAGCGCGAGGAGGTGAGCGCGGGTTATGAACGGTGGCGTCTGATTATTGCTCAATTGTTTTCCCCCTGTCCCTGTTGCCGATGCTTCGTCATGGTAACGGCGACCTTCACCGCCTCAAGCAGGCTTGCGGGATCCGCGCAGCCTTTGCCGGCGATATCGTAGGCGGTTCCGTGGTCAACGGACGTGCGGATGATCGGAAGGCCTACGGTGACGTTCACCGCATTTCCGAAAGCGACCATCTTGAGCGGCGCAAGGCCCTGATCGTGGTACATGGCGACGACGATGTCAAAATAGTTGTTCCGTGCCTTGTAAAACAGGGTGTCGGCGGGTATCGGATCGCTCGCATGAATGCCCTCCTCGCGCGCCTTGATCACCGCCGGAAGGATCACGTCCCATTCTTCGGACCCGAAAAGCCCGCCTTCTCCGGCATGCGGGTTCAACGCCGCAACGCCGATGCGCGGACGGTCGATACCGAACGAGCCCATGACTGTGTGCGCGAGACGGAGTGTTTTCAGGATCGTCGCCTGCGTGATGTGGCGCGGGACGTCCTTGAGCGCGAGATGAATGGTCGCGAGGATGACCCGCAGGCCGCCTCCCACGAACATCATGCCGAATTCTTTCGTCCCCGTAAGGTCGGCAAGAAGTTCCGTGTGTCCGGCATAATGATGCCCCGCGGCATTCATCATCT
>JANONA010000266.1:0-2091 GCA_031420575.1 Nitrospirota bacterium
CTATAGATTCGCTGCGCTTATAATCTCTCTTAAATTGTCATTCCCGAGCGCCTGGGAATATGGTTCTCACCCGAATTTAACAAAAACCAGATCCCTCCTCGAATGCTTTTATCGGGGATTGAAGCCTTCGGGGATGACACACAGGGGCGGATGCCCCGTGACTGAAGGATTACACATGAATCGTCTGCAATTCAGACAGTAGCAACAACCAGGCATGATCCCCCCGCCCGCAGAGCCTTCCGTAAACCCCTGTTATCCGGTTTTATCTAAGCTCTATCATTTTTATCTTGACTCTTGCCTGTCTGCAAGTTATAGTGTTAATAACATGCAGAACAAAACGGACATACAAACCTTAAGCCGTCTCCGGCAGGACTTGCGTCGTCTCGTCGTGGAGTTGGAGCGATCGATCAAGCCCGTATTCGGTCGTGGTCCGCTCGTCAAGGGCACGGTCTGTGAGCTGGCGAGGAAGTGCGGAAAACCCTCCTGCGCCTGTAGCCGGGGGGAGTTACACCACAGCACGGTCCTGAGCTGGAGCCATAAGGGAAAGACCAAGCTTATGTCGATCCCTCTCGAGAGGCTTATGGAACTGCGGGAGAAGAGTGAAGAGTACCGGCGTCTTCGCAGCGCGCGCGCAGAGGTATCGGCAAGCGCTAAGAAGATGCTCGCGGCAATCGATCAAATCGAGCGCATCCGACGGGAGGAACCCTGATGGTTTTTGCCGGGGAGCGAACAGCCGGAGCGATGCTCTTCGAGCGCAACGACCGGTTGGTGATAGAAGCCTTTCAGCGCGGTGAGTTCGACTATCTCGAAGGCGTGGGGGAGGTGTGTGAAACGGACTTCTTCCGGGCCATCACCGAGAAAAAAATACTGGAGAAGCTGGCCGCCACGTATCCAACCCCGAATAAGAAGCACGACGTACCCTTATGGGTGTATATAGCCGCCGACATTTCCATGCGCTTTCACGGGGTCCACAGCTTCAACGCCTTTCCTTACGTGGTGCGCTCCGGCGGGATGGTCAACGCCTTTGGTCCCGCCATGGGACACAAGGCGGTCCATCCCGAGACGAAGGACGTGACCCTCTGTTGTTCCGGATTCAATAAGAAGAACGAGTATGACCGGCAGACTCCCTGCGATCCGGATCACCTCAGAAAGACGGCCAAGAGAACCGACGAAATTCGTCTGATGACGTGGTTTAATCGGGACGTCGTGGGGATTTTCAAGCAGCACCAGGTGTTTGATTCCGAGGGGATATTCATCGGCGATGCCACCTATCTGTTCGTGCCTGACAACGAAAACTATGAGGGCTCATCCCGCATGCTTTTCGATGAACATAATCATCCGGTAAGCTCCAAAACACTATCGAAAAAAGAGCTTGCGCGCTGCACCTGGCGGCGCTGTTATAAATTAGTGAGCCTGATCCACACCAACCGGACCGGTGATTTTTTCCTGTACGCCGGACTTTCGGTTGTTCCCGGCAAGGATCACGAGAGCCCCATTCTCTATGAGCTGGTGGATCAATTTGTGAGGTTTCACGGCAAGGGAATCATGAAGAAACTGATTTTAGATCGCGGTTTTCTGGACGGCGCCGAGATCGGACGCTGCAAAAAAGAACGGGGCATCGATGTGCTGATTCCCGCGCGCCGCAATATGGATATCTATGCCGATGTTGTGGGTCTGGCCAAAGGCGGCGCATTGGAGTTTATGCCCTGGACGCCTTCTCCCGCGGAGAGCAAGCCGATCCCGGTGCATCGGCCCGAGCGCATCAGAAAGCGTGAAGAGGCCAGGCAGCGCACCCTGGCGAAACAGAAGGCCGAGAACCCGGCGCCGGCCCGACCAACGGACAAGACGCTCCTTCGATCAGAAACCGCCGTGGTGCGTCGCTTGACGACCTTCTCCACCTGCCCGGTCCCGCTCGACGCCATTGTAAACAAAGAAGTGTATGCCGACGGGCATGAGGACTATTGGGTGCTGCTTTCCACCGCGCATGTTGAAGACCCAATCATTGGTCGCCAGGACTATGCCCTGCGTACTACGATCGAAGAGCGGCATCGCCAACTGAAATGCTTTTCCGATCTGGAGGCGTTCACGTCG
>JANONA010000267.1:0-4487 GCA_031420575.1 Nitrospirota bacterium
TCGCTCAGCGGACCAGGTATCAGCGTGAGCTGCGACAGTCTCGCGGTTCCGTCAGGAGAGGGGAACATTGCCTGGAAGGCGGCGGAGGAGATGCTCAGGATCTCCGGCAACAAAGGCGGCTTGGCGATCAAGATCAAAAAAAATATCCCTGTTGCCGCGGGGCTCGGCGGAGGGAGCGGCAATGCGGCAGCCGTGCTTGCGGCGGCAAACAGGTTGCTCGGTATGGGACTTGAGCGGGACCAGCTTGCTGAAATCGGCGCCCGCATAGGCATGGACGTGCCTTTTTTCTTCTTTGGGCCTACGGCACTGGCCCGGGGGAGGGGGGAGCTTCTCACCAAACTGCCCCCGTTGCCGCAATTCCGGGTTTTGCTCGTTAACCCCGGGTTTGAAACCTCCACGGCCTGGGTATATAAAAATTTAAATTTGCTGTTGACAAAAAAAGCAGGGTGTAATAAAATCTCAAGGCTTAATTTCCGAAATATAGCTGAGGGGCTCCATAATGACCTTGAGACCGTGACCTCGACCGCCCACCCGGTAATCGACAGGATCAAGGACGCGCTTTCGGCACGGGGCGCCGTGGGTACACTCATGAGCGGGAGCGGGCCGACGGTCTTCGGCATATTCGAAACCGAGGCCGCTTGTCGGGCAGCAGCGGATGGCCTTTCCCCTGAGGGATGGAGGCTTTATCCGGTGGAGACCTTGATTGAATCGCCGCTTGCGGGTATCGCGCCGTAGAGTGGTAATGCCGCACTGATATGAGTTTTGCCGATTCCGCATCTGAACGAGAGGATAGGCGCCTGCCTATCCTTTGATTTTTACCCGGCGCGCCGGCATTTGATCGGGGATCGTCTAATGGTAGGACAGAGGCCTTTGAAGCCTTTTATCGGGGTTCGAATCCCTGTCCCCGAACCAGTACGCGGAAAAGAGGATTGAGGAAGACCATGGTGAGGCCACGGGAGATAAAGATTTTTACGGGTAACGCAAACCCGGCGCTGGCAAAGGAAATCTGCCGGAAGATGAACGTCCCGCTCGGGAACGCGCTGGTGGGCCGATTCAGCGACGGCGAGATCAACGTTCAGATCGTGGATAACGTGCGCGGTATGGACGTCTTCATAGTACAGCCCACGTCGAGCCCGGTGAACCAGCATCTCATGGAACTGCTTATCATGATCGATGCGCTCAAGCGGGCGTCGGCGACCCGTATCACGGCGGTGCTCCCGTATTATGGGTACAGCCGGCAGGACCGGAAAGTGCAGCCGCGCGTGCCCATCACGTCCAAGCTCGTGGCCGACCTGATCACGACCGCGGGCGCGAACCGGGTCCTCACGATGGACCTGCACGCGGGCCAGATCCAGGGGTTCTTCAACATCCCCGTGGACAACCTGTTCGCCGCGCCGGTGCTCCTCGATTATATCCGGTCTAAAAAGTTCACCAATCTGACGGTTGTGTCTCCCGATGCCGGCGGCGTGGAGCGGGCGCGGGCCTTCGCCAAGCGGCTGAATGCGGCGCTTGCGATCATCGACAAGCGGCGGGACAAGCCGAATGAGGCGCAGGTCATGCACATCATCGGCGATGTCAAAGGGCGCGACTGTCTGCTCCTGGACGACATGGTGGACACCGCCGGTACGCTGACCGAAGGCGCGGCCGCGCTCAAGGCGAACGGGGCGGGCACGATCAGCGCGGCTTGTTCACACGCGGTGCTTTCGGGCCCGGCGATCAAGCGTATTAACGATTCTTCGCTTGTGGAGCTGATCACGACGAATACGATCGCCCTGGACAGTAAGCAGCAGGAGTGCGGGAAGCTGACGGCGCTTTCGGTCGCGCCACTTCTTGCCGATGCAATCACGAGAATCCATGAGGAAACATCGCTCAGTTCGCTGTTTGTGTAAGAGACAAAACAGTTTAAACCGTTTAAACTGATTAAGCCGTTTAAACGGCGTTACGTTACGGAGGGGAAATGAAAAAAATAGCATTAACAGCGCAAGTCAGAGAAAAGGCGGGCAAGGGAGTCGCCCGGGGCCTGCGGAGGAATGCACAGGTGCCGGCGGTCCTCTACAGCCGCGGCAAGTCCACACCCATTGTTATGGTCAATAAGGACGTCTCGAAGGTACTCAATGCCGAGGGCGGCGAGCACGCGCTCATCAACCTCACCCTTGAGGGAGGAAAAGGCGCGGGAGAGAAGCTGGCTCTGATCAAGGACTACCAGGTTGACCCCATAAGCGGCAAGCTGATGCATCTCGATCTCATGGAAGTCGCCATGAACGAGAAGGTGAAGCTTCAGGTGGCGGTGCACATTACCGGAGCGTCCATCGGCGTGAAAGAAGGCGGCATCTTCCAGTATGGTCAGCGCAACCTGGAGATCGAGTGCCTCCCGGCCCATATCCCCGATTTCATCGACGTCAACATCGCGCACCTCAAGGTGAACGAGTCCCTCCACGTCAGAGACATCAAGGCGCCTGAAGGGGTCAAGATCCTGACCGAGGGCGATAATACGGTTGCAACGATCCAGCCGCCGATGTCCGAGGCCAAGCTTGAGGCCATGCTTACGGCGACGACGCCGGCCGCAGTGACCGAGGGCGGGGAGCCTGAACTCGTCAAGAAGCCGAAGAAAGAGGGCGAAGTCGAGGCAAAGGGCAAAGAAGGAGCCAAGGAAGCCGCTCCCAAGGCCGGCGCACCGAAGGCCGCCGCCGCTCCCAAGGCTGCTCCGAAGAAGTAACAAAGCGGGCGTAGTTCTCCGGGGATTGCATGAAGATCATCATCGGGCTCGGCAACCCGGGCAGAAAGTACGAACGCACGCGCCACAACGCAGGCTTTCTGGCTGTAGACGAGCTTGCGAGAAATCTGCATGTTGACGTTGCGCAGGATAAATACCACGCTCTGATCGGGAAAGCCCGGATTGATTCCGAGGCCGCGGTTCTGGTCAAGCCGCAGACGTATATGAATGACAGCGGCAGGGCCGTGGCGGCGATCCTCAGGGACACCTACATGACCGTGGCCGACCTGGTTGTTCTCCATGACGAACTGGATCTTCCGCTCGGGTCCGTGCGTGTTAAAACCGGCGGCGGACACGGGGGCCACAACGGGCTTCGTTCCCTTATCGAGTTTCTGGGGTCATCGGACTTTATCAGGGTTCGCATCGGGATCGGCAGGCCGGCAGCGGACAGAGATCCGTCGGATTATGTATTAAGTCCGTTTCTTGCCGAAGAAATGCAAGCTGCCGCGGAGGCCATCGCAAAGGCCGCGGAAGCGGTCAGGCTCATTGTCGTGGAAGGCCCCACACGGGCCATGAATATCGTTCATCAGAAGTAAGTATTCAGAAGCCCGGACCTGAAGGACCATTCCGACAGTTCCGGGTTTTTTATTGTTTTGATCCCGGATTATAAGGAGTTTGTATGGGTTTTAACTGCGGCATCGTCGGTTTGCCGAACGTAGGCAAGTCCACCATCTTCAATGCGCTCACCTCCGCGGGCGCTCAGGCCTCGAATTATCCCTTCACCACCATTGATCCGAATGTGGGTGTGGTGGACATGCCGGATGAGCGCATCGACAGGCTCGTTGAGATCTACAAACCGAAAAAAATCACGCCCACAAGCATGGAGTTCGTGGATATTGCCGGCCTCGTGAAGGGCGCAGCCCAGGGTGAAGGGCTGGGCAACAAGTTCCTTGCCAACATCCGCGAGGTGGACGCGATCGCCCACGTGGTGCGCTGCTTCGAGGACCCGAACGTCATTCACGTGTCCGGGAAGGTGGATCCCCGGTCGGACATCGAGGTGATCGAGGCGGAGCTCATGCTCGCGGACCTCGACGCGATCGAGAAGCGCCTGTACAAGGCCGAGAAGTTGGTCAAGACAGGCGACAAGAAGACCGCCGATGAAGTTGAGTTCATGAGGCGGATTAAGGACATGCTCGCAAAGGGCGAGCCGGTCCGCCGCGCGACCCATTCCGAGGAAGAGACCCTGTGGCTCAAGAGCTACGCCCTGTTATCCTCAAAACCGGTGCTCTATGTGGCAAACGTGGCGGAGGATATGGTGGACAAGCCGAACCCGCACGTTGATGTTGTGAAGAAAATCGCGGCCGACGAAGGCGCGAGGGTCGTCGTCATCTCGGGCCAGGTGGAGGGAGAGATCGCCCAGCTTCCGAAGGAAGAGCGCATGGAATACCTTGCGGGCATGGGGCTCAAAGAGTCAGGCCTTGACCGCATGATCCGGGCGGGCTATGAGCTTCTTGGACTCATCACCTTTCTTACGGCGGGCGAGAAAGAGGTACGGGCCTGGACCATTACCAGGGGCGCCAAAGCGCCGCAGGCCGCGGGCAAGATTCACACGGACTTCGAGAAGGGATTCATCCGCGCCGAGGTGTTTCACTTTGATGATCTGATGAAGCTGAAGACCGAGCAGGCGGTGAAGGCCGCGGGTCTGCTTCGCTCCGAAGGCAAGGAATACGTGGTCAAGGACGGAGACATCATGCTGTTCAGGTTCAACGTGTAA
>JANONA010000268.1:0-10655 GCA_031420575.1 Nitrospirota bacterium
CTTCGGGAGAACATCATTCGGCCATTGCTCGATGTCACGCGGGAAGAGGTGCTTGATTACCTGGCAGCCAATGGCCTGCTGTTTAAAACCGACCCGTCGAACAATAGGCCCCTGTACACCCGAAACAGGATCCGGCTGGAGGTTTTGCCGGTCTTGAAGCGCTTCAACCCCAGAATCGTGGAAACGCTCGCTGCCGAGGCCGCCCTCCTCCGGGACGAGAACGAGGCCCTCGACAGCCACCTGTCGGCATGCGCCTCCCGAATCATGTCCCGGGACGATGAGCGCGTGACCGTGAAACGGGAAGAATTCAATACCCTGCCCCCGGCGTTCAGGCGCAGGCTGCTCAGAAAGTTCGTTGACCTGGCGGGAGCCGCATCATCAGGGCTCTCCGCGGTCCAAATCGATGAAGCGCTCCTTTTCATGGCTGCGGCACAGACCGGCAGGACCATGAACCTGACCCAGTGCCTTGTGATCGCCCGTGAGTACGAGCGGCTCGTCGTGAGCGCGAAGTCCTCATCAGCGGGGTTTACGAATACGCTCACGGTCCCGGGCATCATCGCAATTTCAGCGCTCGGCATGGAGGTCAAGACCGTCCTCTGCGCGGACCGTACGAGAGCGGCGGAGGACATAAATTATCTCTGGCAAGCGGAGTTTGATTATGATAAGATAGGGCCGCTTTTGACCTTGAGAAGCAGGCGTCCCGGAGACCGGTTCCAGCCCGCGGGCATGGGCGGCCGGAGCAAAAAACTCCAGGACTACTTTGTGGATGAAAAAGTCCCGAGACGGAAGCGGGACGCCGTTCCCCTGCTCTGCTCGGGAGAGGATATTCTTTGGGTCGTGGGACTCCGGACGGATGAACGGTTTCTGCCGGGCCCGGAGACGCGAAGAGCGCTGGTTGTTCAATTGCGGATTGCGGAATAAAAAATAGGGTCAGGGTTCGGGGACAAGGATCAGGTTTTTAAATCGGCGTTCATCTGTGTGTCCCAACGAAGTTGGAACCCGTGGTTCCATACGGTTTGGCGTGAGTAGTTACGAATTATTTTCCATGGAGGAGCCGCAATGGTAGGTATTGATTTCGGAAAAACACTCTTTACCCGCGAGGAAATTCAGCGGAAGATACAGGAAATCGGCGCCCGGATATCGGCGGACTACGCGGAAAAGGACCTGCTCGTGATCGGGGTGCTCAAAGGCGCGCTCTTTTTCATGTCCGACCTGCTTCGTTCGCTCAAGATCTCCGTCAGGATGGATTTCATCCACTGCACCAGCTCAGCCACCAAAGGCAAGGGCGGCAGTCCGGTACAGATGATGTGCGACGTGAAAGAGGATATCAAAGACAAGCACGTACTGCTGGTTGAGGATATCATGGACTCCGGCGTGACCATCGATTATTTGAAGAAGATGCTCCTCGATCGCGGTCCTGCCTCGCTCAAGGTCTGCGTACTTCTGGACAAAGCCGACCGCCGTAAGGTCCCGATCGAAGCGGACTACACGGGTTTCCGCATCCCCAACAAGTACGTCGTGGGCTATGGCCTCGATTACAAGGACCGCTACCGCAACCTGCCTTATATCGCCGTGCTTCCCGTTGAAGAGCGTCAGGGGTAAAGGCCTGATAAACTGTTGTCATAATCAAAGGAATATGTTACTATTCATGTTACTATGAATTGTGGGTTATGCGCGTGAAGCTCGACGAAATACGTTCGGGTTTCACTTCACTTCCCAGGCTTCACGTTCCAGCTTACTATTGTGCTGTTATCGGAGGTTCCAACCAGTGAATGTATTCTATAAAAACATGGCGCTGATAATGTTGTTCGTGGTGGTATCGGTGCTCATCTTCAATCTCTTCAACCCCGTCAGCCAGACGGCGGTGCAAATCCCCTTCAGCGACGTTATGGACAAGATCGCGGGCAATGAGGTGAGCGACGTGACGCTCAAGGGGGCCGAGATGTTCGGCAATTACACTACCGGCAAGTCCTTCAAGACCAACCTGCCGGACTACCCCGACCTCGTCAAGGACCTCCGCGCCAAAGGCGTGAAGATCAACGCCGAGCCGATGAAGGAACCGGCGTGGTACAACTTCCTCGTGGTCTGGGCGCCGCTCATCCTCATGGCCCTCTGGTTCGTCTTCATCATGCGCAACATGCAGATGGGCGGGAACAAGGCCATGTCCTTCGGCAAGAGCAAGGCCAAGCTCCTGAACGAGACCGCCAAGAAGGTGACGTTCAATGAAGTGGCCGGCATGGATGAGGCCAAGGCCGAGGTCCAGGAGATCATTGAGATCCTAAAGGACCCCCAGAAGTTCCAGAAGCTCGGCGCCAAGATCCCCAAGGGCGTGCTGCTCGTCGGCCCTCCGGGCACGGGCAAAACGCTCCTGGCCCGGGCCATCGCGGGCGAGGCAGGCGTGCCGTTCCTGTCAATCAGCGGATCGGACTTTGTCGAGATGTTCGTGGGCGTGGGCGCTTCGCGCGTCCGGGACCTGTTCGAGCAGGGCAAGAAGAACGCGCCCTGCATCATCTTCATCGATGAGATCGACGCCGTGGGCAGGCACCGCGGCGCGGGCCTGGGCGGCGGCCATGACGAACGGGAGCAGACCCTGAACCAGCTCCTCGTGGAGATGGACGGGTTCGAGAGCAACGAAGGCGTGATCCTTGTGGCGGCGACCAACCGGCCTGATGTGCTCGACCCGGCGCTGTTAAGACCAGGCAGGTTCGACCGCATGGTGGTGATCCCGCGGCCCGACCTCAACGGCAGGATCGGGGTGCTCAAGGTGCATACCCAGAAGATCAAACTCTCGCCGCACGTGGACGTCGAATCCATCGCTCGCGGCACCCCGGGACTGTCCGGGGCGGAACTGGCGAACCTCGTGAACGAGGCGGCGCTGCTCGCCAGCAGGATAGGCAAGACCCAGGTCGAGAACGACGACTTTGAGCGCGCCAAGGACAAGATACTCATGGGTCTCGAGCGCAAAAGCATGATCATCAGCGATGAGGAGAGGAAAAACACGGCTTACCATGAGGCCGGCCATACCATGGTCGCGAGACTCATCCCGGGCACCGATCCGGTACATAAGGTTTCGATCATCCCGCGCGGCATGGCCCTGGGCGTCACGCTCCAACTCCCCACGGCGGACCGGTATTCCTACGACCGCGAGCATCTGTTCAATAACATCGCGATCCTGCTCGGCGGCAGGGCCGCTGAAGAGATCGCGCTCCAGCACATGACCACCGGCGCGGGCAACGACCTTGAGCGGGCAACAACCCTTGCCCGGAAGATGGTCTGCGAATGGGGTATGAGCGATGCCATGGGTCCGCTGTCCTACGGTAAGAAGGAAGAGGCGATATTTCTTGGCCGCGAGATCGCGCAGCACAGGGACTACAGCGAGCACACCGCCGTCGAGATCGACAAGGAAGTAAAGCGCATCGTCATGGACAACTACCACCGGGCCAAGAGCCTGATCCAGGAGCACGAAACCACGCTGCATGCGCTGGCCAAGGCACTGCTCGAAAAAGAGACCCTCGATGCCGCTGATATCGACGCGATCGTCAACACTCAGCCCGTGGCGGCGTAGGAGGACTGGTTGAGACGCCTTTCTCCTCTTCTCGCTCTCGATCCGCGTATTCCTCCCCTCCTTGCGCAAAAGTTCGACTCGCTGCCTGACAACTACCTGCGCTCGGATTATAAGATTGATTGCGGGGGGAAGGTCCTCGACCTCGGCAGCCGCACGCATATCATGGGCATCCTGAACGTGACCCCGGACTCTTTTTCCGACGGCGGGCGCTATGTTGACGCGGAGAAGGCCCTTCAACATGCCCGTGAAATGGCCGCGGCAGGCGCGGATATCATCGATATCGGAGGAGAGTCCACCCGGCCCGGAGCAACGCCGCTGACTGAAGAGGAAGAGCTCCGCAGAATCATCCCGCTCATCGAGCGCCTTTCAGCCGAGCTTACGATCCCGATCTCGGTAGATACCTATAAGTCCTCGGTAGCGAAAAAAGCGCTCAAGGCCGGCGCGGGGCTCGTGAACGACATCAGCGGCCTCCGGTTCTCGCCGGACATGGCGAAGGTGGCGGCTGATTCCGGCGCCGCCGTGGTTATCATGCATAGCAAAGGCACGCCCCGCGATATGCAGCGGAATCCTGTTTATGACGACGTCGTCGGCGAGATCATGGCCTGGCTTGAAGAAGGGATTGAGCTCGCCGTCAAGGCCGGCGTGGACCGGGAAAAGATACTCATCGACCCGGGCATCGGATTCGGCAAAACGCTCGAGCATAACCTCTCTCTCCTGAACCGGCTCGACGAGTTCAAGGGCCTCGGCAGGCCGATTCTGCTCGGCACGTCGAGGAAAAAGTTCATCGGCACGATCCTGGACATTCCCGTGCCCGAACAGCGCGTGGACGGCACCGCCGCTACGGTGGCGCTCGGAATCGAGCGCGGCGCGCGTGTCGTGCGGGTCCATGACGTGGCGCGCATGACGCAAGTGGCTCGGATGACGGATGCGATACTTAAATCAGTTCAAAGTTCATAGTTAAGAGTTCAGAGAAAAAGGCTTTCAATGTCTGTGTACATCCGGTTTTTTCACTTTGAACTTTGAACTGTGAACTCTGAACCGTTATTAAAATCATGACCACCTTCACCGAAATACAAGCAACCCTGGCGCACTACCGCTGGTTCAGCGACACGGTGGACATCGCTCTCGCCTACTATCTTTTCTACCGGCTGCTGCTTATCATCAAGGGCACACGCGCCTTTCAGATGCTCATCGGCCTCGGGCTCATCATCCTGGTGCTCATCGCCTCACAGGCGCTTGAGTTCCACACCCTCAACTGGATCATTCACAGCTTCTGGTCCCAGGTCGTGCTTGCCGCCGTGATTCTGTTCCAGCCCGAGATCAGGCGCACCCTGGCCCGGGTCGGAGAACGACGCCTGTTCAAGTCCCTCTCGTCCGTTGAAAGTTCCAACTTTATCGAGGAGACGGTCAAGGCCGCGGTTTCCATGGCCAACAAGCGGATCGGCGCGCTCATTGTCTTCGAGCGCGACACGGACCTCTCGACCATCGTCGAGATGGGCACCGACCTCGATGCCAGGGTCACGAAGGAAATCCTCGTGAGCATATTCCTACCCGACTCTCCGATCCACGACGGGGCCGCCATCATCCGGGACGGCAGGATCGTTGCAGCCGGCTGCTTCCTGCCGCTTACGCTGTCGTCGAACCTGTCAAAGGCCCTCGGCACGCGCCACCGCGCGGCAGTCGGGCTCACGGAAGAAAGCGACGCCCTGGTGCTGGTCGTGTCCGAGGAAACGGGAGAGATCGCGGTGGCCAGGGACGGCGCGATCGAACACAATGCCGATGCGCCCGCGCTCAGGAAAACGCTGTCGGATCTTTTTACCAGGAAGAAGGGCCGGTGACCGTACCATGAATTTTAGGAACATCCTGTTTGACAACCTGGGCATTAAGCTCGTATCGCTCGCCCTCTCCCTGACACTCTGGATCTACGTCACCTCAAAAGGCAAGACCGAGATGACGCTGACGGTCCCGCTCGAACTGCGGAACATTCCCCTGGATATGGCGGTGGTCGGTGATGTGGTCAGCTCCCTTGAGGCGCGCGTGCAGGGCCAGGAACGAGCGCTCAGGGACATCACGATGGGGAAGAAGGTGATCGGTATCCTCGACCTGTCCATGGCCAAAGTGGGCGATAATTCAGTGCGCATATCCCCTGACGATATCCAACGTCCATCAGGGGTTGCCGTCACCCATATGTCCCTGTCGGAGGTCAGGATAAAACTTGAACCGCTCATCCGGAAGACTTTCCAGCTCAAGCCGGTTCTCCACGGCGCTCCCGCGCGTGGCTATCGCCTGACGAGAATCGCGGTCACGCCTCCGAAGATATCCATAGAAGGGCCGGCCAGCGTCGTAAAAACGATGGGCAGCCTCCGGACCATGCCGATCGACATTCAGGGGGCTGCCGGGAATCTGTCCATCGGCGCCAGGATCGACTACCAGGGCCGGCCGGTGAAGCTCCTTGAAAAAAATATCGAAGTGCGAATTACCATTGAGAGGGTGAACAGATGAGAACGCTTTTCGGGACAGATGGCGTGAGAGGCGTCGCGAACCAGGACCCCATGACCTCGGAGATGGCGCTGCGCATCGGTCGGGCAGCGGCGCACCTATTCCGCGATTCAGCCCGCAGACACCGCATCGTGATCGGAAAGGACACCCGGCTCTCAGGCTACATGATTGAGAGCGCGCTTACCGCGGGGCTCTGTTCCATGGGCATAGACGTGCTGCTCGTGGGTCCCGTACCCACGCCGGGGATCGCGTTCCTCACGCGGAGCCTCAGGGCGGACGCGGGCGTGGTGATCTCGGCCTCGCATAACCCCTACGAGGACAACGGCATCAAGTTCTTCGGCAGGGACGGATTCAAGCTGCCCGATGAGGTCGAGAAAAAGATGGAGGAGCTGATCTTCTCCGACGCTCTAGACTCCGTCCGCCCCACGGCGTCCGAGCTCGGCAAGGCCTTCAGGATAGACGATGCTATCGGCAGGTACAACGAATTCGTGAAGTCCTCCATCCCGCGCGGCATGGACCTGTCGGGACTCCGCATTGTGGTTGACTCGGCCAACGGCGCGGCGTACAAGGTCGGCCCGCGCATCCTCACCGAACTCGGCGCGGACATCATCTCGCTCTACGACCAGCCGAACGGCATGAACATCAACCAGGGCTGCGGCTCGCTCCACCCCAAGGTCATCTGCCGCGCCGTGGTCGCGAACAAGGCTCGGATCGGGGTCGCCTTTGACGGTGACGCGGACCGGTTGATCCTGTGCGATGAAAAGGGCACGGTCGTCGACGGCGATGCGGTCATGGCCATCTGCGCACTCCAGATGATGAAGCATGGCAAGCTCAAACACAACACGCTCGTCGCGACGGTCATGAGCAATCTCGGGTTGGAACTGGCAATGCGGCAGGCGGGCGGCAAGCTCGTCCGGGCCGCTGTCGGCGACCGCTCCGTCATGGAAAAAATGATCGAAGGCGGCTACAACCTCGGCGGAGAGCAATCAGGGCACCTCATCTTCCTGGACCACAATACCACGGGCGACGGGCTCATCTCCGCGCTCCAGATACTCACGATCATGAAGCAGACCAACAAACCCCTGTCGGAGCTGGCGACCTGCATGAAGACCTATCCCCAGATACTCGTGAACGTGAAGGTGAAAGAGCGGCGCGACCTTGAGTCCATACCCGCGATCGTGGGGAGGATGAATGAGATCGAAAAGAAGCTCGAAGGCACAGGACGCCTGCTCGTGCGTTACTCCGGCACCGAGCCCAAGGTCCGCGTGATGATCGAGGGCGAGGATCAGAAAGAGATCAAAGCGCTTGCCGAGGATCTTGCGGGGATCATCAAGGAGAAGCTGGGGTAGCATCACGTTCCCGATATGTGGTGAAGAATAGATTGTGGAAATTAATTCTTATTGATAAAAAGCCCGGTCATGTATGCGGACACCCATTATCCCCCTCACGCTGGCGTATATCGCGGGACTTCTGCTCGGGCACGGGTTCCTGTACTTCCCCTATACGGTCGGCATCATTGTTCCGCTCTGCATCCTGACAGCGGGACTCTTCACCTGGTTTGATATCGGGACGATCCGGCGGATCGCCCCCACCCGTTATTTCCTCATCGTCAGCTCCTGCCTCATCGGCATGGCAGCGTACCTCTCCTCGGCTGCATGGTCACCGGCAGACCATTACACCCGCCATTTCAGGCCCGATAAAACGGTCCGCGAGCTCGTCGGCAGGATTGCATCGCCTCTTGACCGCGATCCGGGCCGGACAGGGTTTGTTCTTGAACTCTCAAAGATAGACAACACGCCGGTCACCGGGAAAATCCGCGTGAGCGCACGCGAGGAGCTGCATTCCGTCGGCTACGGCGATACTGTTCGCGTTACGGGGAAACTGCTCGAACCCAGGGGCTACAACAACCCGGGGGGCTTCGACTATGCGGCATATCTTGCCCGGAGCGGCGTCTTTTACACCGTCAGCGTGAAGAACGCGGACAAGATCGAGCTCCTGAGCCGCGGCACGGGTATCTTCAGAAAGATACAGGACTGGCGCGAGCGGATACGGCAGGCTTTTCTCGCTTCGACCAAAGGCCCCGGCTCCGCCATCCAGCAGGCCATGGTACTCGGCGAGGAAGGCCTGCTGACCGATGAGCTGCGAGACCGGTTCATGGCAGCGGGCGTCACGCACATCATCTCCATCTCCGGCTCCCACCTCGGCATGGTAGCGGTCCTCTGCTTCGGCCTGATCAGGGGACTGCTGTTCATGATGCCGGAACGGTTCTACCACTCGTTGACCCTGCGCACGGACCCGAAAAATATAGCGGCCTGGCTCACCCTCCCGCTCGTAATTTTCTATACCCTGCTTGCCGGAGGACAGGTGGCCACCGTCCGCTCGCTCGTCATGATTACCGCGGGACTCGCTGCGATCATTCTTGACCGAGAGAACGCACTCATGCGCTCTCTCGCCCTTGCCGCGCTCCTCATCCTCATCGCAAGTCCGCAGGCGATCTTCGACATCTCGTTCCAGCTTTCGTACCTATCGGTTTTTGTCATAGGCCTCGTGGTCACGCTCTGGAACGACCTCCCCTTCTTCGCGAAGACCCGTTTCCGGAAAATCAGGAACGGCGCCATTCTCCTCGTCGTGATCTCCCTTTCCGCCACGCTCGCAACGGGCCCGCTTGTGGCGCATTACTTCAATCAGCTCTCGCTCGCCGGAATCTTCTCGAACCTCATCGTCGTTCCCTTTGCGGGAATGGTTGTTGTTCCGCTCGGGCTGTTTTCAGGGATAGTCTCTCTCTTCACCCATCACCTGCCGCTGGCCGGGCTGAATCAAATCGTGTCTGATATGTTTATCAGCGTTGTCTTCTTTTTTTCCCGGCTCCCCTTCGCTGAATTTCATCCGCCCGCGCCCTCACGTATGTGGCTGATACTCTACGCTGTTTTTTTTATTTCACTGTTTATGCACACCAGGGCGCGCCTGCTCTCCCGGTTCAAGCCGTTCGAATCATCGTTGCGAGTTTCAAAGAGAGCGATTATCGGCATGGCGCTCGCGGGTGTGTTTCTGATGCTTCCGCTTGCCGGCGCCTTCATACCCAAACAACGAACAATGGTCAGTTTCCCCGACATCGGACAGGGCGACTGCGCGCTCATTGAACTCCCGGGGGGGAAGACCATCCTGATCGACGGCGGCGGCACGCGCGACAACCGCTTCGATATCGGACGACGCGTCCTTGCCCCCTGGCTCTGGAACAAGGGCATCCGCAAGCTTGACCTCGTGATTTTGTCCCACCCCCACCCGGACCATATAAACGGACTGATCGCGATTTTGAAAAAATTTGAGGTCGCGGCCGTCTGGGAAAGCGGATTAGACACTGATCTGCCGGGATACGCTGAATTCAGGCGGGTCGCAACAGAGAAGAACATCATGCGGAGGACCGTTTCCGCCGACGATCCGCCAATGATGGTCGGCGAAGCGGAACTTCGCATACTCCACCCGAGCAGGGAATTTTACGCGCATGACCGGAAGCCGTATATGGCCGAGAATAACCGGTCGCTTGTGGTACAGCTTGGATTGAACGGAAAAACATTCTTATTCACGGGAGACATCGGCAGAACGGCTGAGCAGTGGATTATCGAGACGGTGCGGGACCTGAAGTGCTATCTGATGAAAGTGCCGCACCACGGAAGCAAGAGCTCAAGCAGCGACGCGTTCGTGAACGCTACACGGCCCGAAGTTGCGGTTGTGACCGTGGGCAGAGGAAACCAGTACCGTCATCCCTCGGAAGAAGTTATTGAACGGTATCTTGCTATCGGGTCAACCGTCTACCGGACCGACACGGGTGGCGCAATTACCCTCAAAATGAGCAAAGACCATATGGAGGTCGCAACGTGGAAAGAGTTTATTTTCAGCAGAATCACGCTTGCCGCGCCAGGAGAATGGGCGGGCGTCGAGCGACAAAACCGGCAAAGGCTTTGGAAAAGGATGATGCTATAGCTCAAGCCGATGCTGAAACGTCAAAACAAACGTCAGAGAAACGCGTAATCAAAAAACGATTAACTTGCCTCAACCGGTCATAGCTCCAATACTGCATGGGCACTTCGTAGGGGGAATTGATAATAAGTTGAGTTATCGTTTAGCTCATGAGTAATTATTTATGTAAAGGGAAGATATTTTTTCTTATTTATACGGGGTCTTTTTCTCTCTTACCATGCTTATCTTCCCGACATGAGCTCGGCCTGAACCGCCCAGCGCCGCCCGCGCAGACTCTTGGACATTGGGGGAAGGCTCGCCCTTTTCCATGATTTTACGAACCAGGTTAAGCGCTTCCCTCTCCCCCTGCCGCTTGGACAGGAGCGAAACGATATACGTATTCAGCGAAATATCATCTCCTGCGGCCGCGGACGCGAGTTTCGCGTGAAGGCTTTTCGGCATTCTCAGCCTGATCTGGCCGCTGTAGGGCGACAGTTTTTCCGGGACCGGGAGCGCCTGGCCGGACTCCTTCAGCGCTTCCAAATACGCCTCCGCCGCAACTTTCAGCTCGGAAACCGCCTCTTCCTGGGTTTTTCCAAAGGCACTCAGGCCGGGCAGCTCCGGCGCCGTTGCG
>JANONA010000269.1:0-1853 GCA_031420575.1 Nitrospirota bacterium
GCAGGAGCCGGGGGCTTCTTCAAGGCTCTCCGCGATAAGCCCGCGTGAGCCCTTCGGGCTGCCGCTGCGTCACCAGACAGGAGTCCGGTGTTTTGTGCGGCATAATAACACATTCTATCTTTTTTCACCTCAGAAGTCGTAAACGCTCCCTCGCTCGCCGACATCATTTCCCCTTGATCTGCGCATACCGCGCAATGCCGTTTCTCGTGATCAGGCCGCTCAGCGAGCCATTTTCGATATTGACCAGCCTTCCCTTGTCTTCTCGGATCATTACCTCAAGGGCCCGCATGACGTCGTCTTCGGGAAACACCTCCCATTTCCGCTCATGGGAGATGAAAACGTCGCCCACCTTCACCCGGGACCAGTCCGCCCTCGGAACCCCTTTCACTTCCTTGAGCGTGATGATGCCGAGGAAGTTCCGATCGTGAATGACCGGGAATCCGCCGTAGCCGTATCTGAGAAAATAACCGTTCACGGCCTCATCGACGGTCATGGATGAACTGAGCGTCACGATATCCTTCACCATGATATCCTTTACCTTGACGCCTGAAAGGGTCTCCTGGAGGGTTGACTGCTGATAGCTTGACTGGGCGGCGGTGTACAGGAACCACCCGATGAGCATCAGCCACAATCCACCCGGCATGCGGGTAAAAATGGAGAAGAGCCCGAAAACAATGAAAAACACGGCGATCTTTTGCCCGATGCTCGACGCCTTCTGGGTCGCGTAAAAAAAGTTGTTTTTCTTCTTCCAGATTACGGATCTCAGCACCCTGCCGCCGTCCATCGGGAAACCGGGAATGAGATTGAACACCGCGATGATGAAATTTATCTGCGCAAGATAGGAAAAAAGGGCCTTTATCCCGCCGGTGCCGTTCATCGACAGAAAAAAGAACAAGGCGGAAAGGAAAAGGCTCGAAAGCGGGCCGGCAATTGCGATCCTGAATTCCGCTTTCGGGTGCGGCGGCTCTCCCTTCATCTGGGCAACGCCTCCGAATATGAAGAGCGTAATGCTCTCTATGGAGATTTTGTATTTTCTTGCCACGAAAGAATGGGCAAGCTCGTGGAAACCGACAGAGGCAAAAAGCAGGAGCGCCGCCAGAACGCCCTTGACCCAGTACGAAGCGGCCGGAAGGTCCGGCGCCGCCTGAGGGAAGTAGAACGTCGAGAGAGACCAGGTTATCAAACCAAAGATGATAAACCATGAGAAGTGCACCCGGATCGGTATTCCCATGATCGTTCCGATTCTCCATGAGCCCTGAGACAATGTCCCGTTCATTTCATTCTCCTTTTAGAGCCTGTTGCACAAATGGCTTTTTTAGGCAAAGCGTCATTCTGAGCCCTTCCCGGGTCATTCTGAGCGGAGCGAAGAATCTCGCTTTCCCAGCGAAGGGCCCAGGGTGACGGTTTCGGACTTTTTTCGAGACCATCACATTTCGCCCTTATCGGTCTCCGCCCTGCCCACGACTTCATACTTGACATTATTCTTGCCGCTCATCTTCACGGAGTACATGAGGGCATCGGCCCTCCTGATCATCTCTTCAACATTTTCAGGAGGGCTCAGGTAAACGACCATGCCTATGCTCAGCGTAATCGTTAATCCCCGCTTCTGCGCAATGTCCTGGAGAGCAAGAACTTTATTGACTACGTTCAGGGCCACGTCCGCACCTGTCTCGGGCATGAGCAGGGCGAACTCATCTCCGCCGAGCCGCCCAACAACATCAGTCCGCCGCATATTGTTTTTGATGCTGTCCGCTATCAGACGCAGAAGATTGTCGCCCTCTCCATGACCGAAGGTGTCGTTGATCTGCTTGAAATTGTCGATATCGATATAGCAAACCGTGAAAGGATGTCCG
>JANONA010000270.1:0-3148 GCA_031420575.1 Nitrospirota bacterium
GGAGAGCTTGACATGAATTACCGCCCCATTCTCATCGCAACCGCGCAAACCCTCGGGCTCTTTGTCTCGGGATTCGTCATTCCCCTGCTCGGCCAGGCGCTGGCCCTGTTCACGCCCGTACCGCTTATCCTCATCTACGCGCGGAACGGCAGGCAGGAAGGGCTCATCACGCTCTTCGCCTCATGCTTGATTATTGCCGCCCTCGGCGGGTGGCAGGTCGCGGCCATCCTCTTCCTCGGCTTCGGCCTGATGGCAATCGGCGCCTCGGAAGGCATGCGCAGAAACTTGAAACCCGAGCAAACGTCGCTCCTCGGCGGACTCCTGCCGATTGCGGTGCTGGCGGCTATCGTCTTCTTCTACGTTGCCCGGGTCGGCAAGAACCCTGTCATGGAAATCGATACCTATCTCCAGGAAAGCCTCATCGCGGCCGCAAAAACCTATACCAGCATGGGACTCACGGAAATGGCCGCCATGGTCTCGTCGATCCCGGAGGCCTTTGTCTATTATCTCGCAAGGCTCATCCCGGGCATTATCATCGCCACCTCGGTGCTGCAGGCAACCTGCTGCTTCGGCATTGCCCGCGCCATTCTCATGCGAAAACCGGGAACAGAACCGGCGCCTGAACAGACCTCGCTTGCCGCGTGGCATGCGCCGGATTCATGGGTCTGGGGCCTCATCGCAGCGCTCACTCTCATCGTGATACCGCTGGAGACGGCGCGGTTCGCGGGATGGAACCTCGCCATCGTCTTTGCCGTGTTCTATCTCGCGCAGGGCGCCGCTATCGTGGATCACTACCTCCGCAAGGCGCGGATCAAGGTCTTTGGCCGGGGACTGATCCTCGCGCTCATCCTGGCCATGCCGTCCATCGTGTTCGTGATCGCCCTCGGCATCGTGGACGTCTGGGCGGATTTCCGCAAGGTGCGCGTACCGGCGCAGACGACGTAAATGTTCCAACCGCATCGTTTGTTGGCGCAGCGCGGCGCTATATTTTCTCTTTGTATTCCCTGAAGCCGGCAGCCAATTGCCGGAATGAGGTGGGTTTGTATTTCTCAAAGCTTTCTTCGTCCACGTAAACGAAGTCGTACTCCACGTTTTTCTGTACCCGGTTGATGTCTTCGCACCATTGCCGCAGCCGTGCCATCTTAAGCGGCACATCCAAGTCTTCCTGCCCTTTCGTTTCGACAATGACAATCCGCTTGTCGGACAGCTTGAGGATAAAATCAGGGTAGTAGTTGGAAATGTCGCCGTCCGCTTTCACGTAATCGAGCTTGAAATTGACGGCCCAGTAGTTCTTCGCGTAAGAGACCACGTCGCCGCAGTCTTCCAGAAATGCGGCAAACCGAAGCTCCAGATTGCTGTCGCCAATGATGCGGTTGAAGACGCTTTTCTTCGGGACAAGATAGCCTTGATTCTTGGCCACAAAAGGCCGGGTCTGGCGCAACTTGATCGTGTCACGGATTTCGGCGTCGCCTTTGTCCCGGACGGTCAGCGCGTTGATAGCCTTTTTGAAGGTCTCAAGCAGTGTCTTGCCGGCGGCCAGCTCCGACATATTGCGTAAGGTGTTGGGGTCTTCCAGTTCCACGGGGCGGTCAAACAACTCCTCATGCACAAACGCCTTGACCTTGCCATACAACACGTCATAGCCACTGACCAGGCGCAAATCCTTCATGATGCTTTGCGCGAAGTAGCCGATCACGCTGCGGTAGTCGGCGACGCCGGCCGTGTCGAGAATCGTGGTATGCGTAATTTCTCCGGACACGATGTCCTTGAAAACGATCTCTCGCTGTTCTTCTTCGCTGAACTGCAAATACAACACTCGCTGATGCCCCATCGCGGTTATGTCCAGATCGCCCAGACTTTTGTACTCCCGGTAGACACGCGGCGTCAGCACCGGTATTTCAATGTCCAGTGCGGCGAGGTCCTTCTTTTCGTTCTCCTTGTCAACTTCGACCACTAATGGCGTCTTCGGCCCCGTACCTTCCCCCATTGGCTTTCGCTCCAGCACCACTCCTTCGGCCTTAAGAGATTCCACAAACTCCATAAAGGCCTTGGTGCCCACCACGCTGACGTACTCTTCCACATCGCCGGGATACATCTTGCGCAAACCCCGTCCCAGCGTCTGCTCGGGTAGAATGTTGCTCGTCGCGGAATAAGCGCGCAGGCCCACGATGGTGGTGACATTCTTCACGTCCCACCCCTCTTTGAGCATCATCACCGAGATAATGGCCTTGTACGGGCTGTCCATCCCATCAATTTCATTCGCCTGTTTGCGGAGTTCATCCAGTACGTCCTTGTCCTTGCCCGAAGCGGATTCGGAAATATCTCCGTTGTTCTTAGTGTGAATGACCAGCACTGCGTCTTTCAAATCCGGGTAATTCCCCTCCAGATACTCGGCCACGTCGTCACAGTTGCGCGTATCGTCGGTCATAACAAACAGAATCGCCTTCTTGCCCATCTTCTCGTGTTCGGTGTATGCCTTGCGCCATTCGATCACGCCCAGATGGATATAATCGGCGTACTTCTCTGTGTACTTCGCGCTTTGACGTTCGCTCAACTTTTCACGGCTCGGAGCGTCGGGCAGAACGGGATGCTTTACGACATTTTGTTTGATGGCCTCCACCAGCGGGTAATCTGCCACAGTCTGCACGAAAATCGCCCCGTTGTTGTGCTTGGGCGTGGCCGTCGTGTCCACCTGCATGGAAAGGGCCGCCCCCTTCTGCTTCAGCCGGTTGTGGATATCTTCGATTGCTTTGAACCAGGCCATGCGCGGGTCGTGAATATGGTGCGCCTCGTCATTCAACACCATCAGCTCGTCTATATCCCGGACGATCATGCCCAAATCCACCTTGGAATCCGTGGTCGCGCCCGTGGGCCGCTTGCCCAGAAAATAATCCCGCATGTCTTCATCCTCCGGCGACGGCGGAATGTCTTCACCCGAATAAACCCGATGAATGTTCGTCAGAAAGATATTGCCCGTAGGCCGGGTGATACGGACCTCGTCTTGCAGATGCAGCGTCAGTTGAAAATCGTCGCGCCAGTTGCGCCCGTCAAACCCGTTATCCGGCAACACCGGATCGTCGAAGAAGATACGGAGGCCCTGAAAATCCCGGTAAACGCGGTCCAGGACGATGATGTTGGGCGTAATAAC
>JANONA010000271.1:0-4256 GCA_031420575.1 Nitrospirota bacterium
CTGGTCGTCCCGGAAGGTGATCATGATGGATTTGATGACCTTTTTGGAGATGCTCGTCTCCCGTGGTTTGAACTCGATCACCAGGGGCACGCTCGTCACCAACCGCATCTCGTTGTCCTGAAGGAGCGTTCCATACTCTCCGGAGAACCACACGGTCAGCTGCTTCAGCACGTTCTGAAAAATGGGGTTTTTCGCCAGCGACACCTCCTGTACCTGGTTCGTATCCTCGTCCCACTGGCGGATGAACTTGTCGGTGATCAGGACGGAATACCGGAGCGGGCTGTCCACATGCCACGCCAATTCATTCGGCTTGCGGATGTAGATCCTGCCCTTGAGGACGATCTTCTCCTTGAACATCGCCATCTCTTTTTCCTGGATAAAATCCGTCTTAAGGGTCTTAAAATCAGAGACCTTTTTCCCCAGCGCGTTCAGAAACGCGGACAGGTCAGCCTGTTCAGGCGACCCCCCCTTGACGCCTTCCTCGGCAGCAGCCGTTCCCGTCCGCAGCAGCAGACACAGGGCCAACGCAAGAACTGCGTTCATGATCATTTTCCCGTTCTGTATCATGCCGCCTCCTTGCCGTTGCCCTGCCAGACCTTCACTTCGCCACGGGCAATTATGGCGTCTCCGTTCCTGACCTCTCCCTGAATAATGCCGAAGTCACCGTACTTTGCGACCTTAAGCACCGATATGCGCAGGGTGTCGCCGATGTGGGCGCTGCCGAGGATCTCGAAGTTCTTGACGCCGAGCAGGAACCCTTCCTGCCGGGGATTCCGGGTCCCGAGCTTCCGGAACCCCTCCTGGGCCGCGATCGCCTGGGAAATGATCTCGGGATAGGAGGCATTATCGAGCTTCCCGTCCTTATCCACGAACACCATGTCCTCGAGCACCGTCATCTCGGACAAGGACGCCCGCTCCCCGACCTCAAGGAGCCGGTCGATCATGAGCATGGGCGGCTTGTGCGGAACAAGCTGCGCCGCATCCACGGGCAGAAACATGATGTCCTCGCGCCGGTCAAGGTTCTTCCAGCACAGCGGGTCCGATGCAAGGTAATCTCCGGTCATCTGAAATGCCGCTCCGCGGCAGCCGTAGCATTCGCTCAACCGGTCGCATTCACCGCAGGGCCCTTTGATCGTCTCGGTATACATTTTGAGGTCCTGGACCACCTCGCTGTCCTTCAGGATGTCCTTGAGCTTCTGCTTGCGCACATTGCCGATGGGGATCGTGACGCCGACGCAGGGCTGCACATTGCCTTCGGAGTTCACGGCGCAGGAGAATTGGTGGCGCAGGCACTCCCCTCCTACGAGCGGCGGTTTGGGGTCCCAGTGATGGCCGTATTTGTTCCGGTCGATCTTGGAAATGCGCTTGAACAGTTCCTCCACCTGACGGGAATCGACGTCGAGCATATTATGCTCTTTGGCGCCGCCCTGCGGGGTGATCATCTCAAAATAGGGGGCGATGTTCTGGTCCCGCAGCCATTCCCACATCTTCGGAAGCTCCTCGATGTTCTGCTGACAGATAACCGTGCTGATGCCCATGAAACGGTCCGCCGAGGGATAGCCGGCAAGCTTCAGGTTCTTAAACGCCTCATGGATCTGAGCGTAGGCCCCCTTCCGGCCGGAAAGCGTGTTCTGGATCTTCTCATCGAACGTATTCATCTTGAGCACGACCCGGACACCGAGGTCGTAGAGCTCCTGCGCTTTTTCACGAGTGATGTTCGTCCCGTTCGTGAAGAGCTCGACCTCCATGTCTCGGTTGCGGATGAAGCGGATCATCTCCATGATGTGCGGATAGAGCATGGGCTCGCCGCCGAGGATGATCATCTTCCGCGCGCCAAGTTCACCAGCCTGGTTGATGAGGTCGAAGAACTCTTCCCTGCTCAGTTCATTCCGATGAACGGTATTGTCCGAAGCATAGCAGTAGAGGCACCGGAAATTGCAGCTCTTATTGAACTCTATTTCCATTGACAGCAGCCGGCCTTCACGGACGGCTTCGGCGATCTCCTCCGGGGTGAACTCCGCGCCGTAAATACGACTCTGGCAGGTTTTCATAGGTTTTTTCTCTTATCCACAAAACGAATTAATTTCCGGGAATTCCCCGCGTACACTTGACTTCTCACGCTTTCCTCGCTCGCGATGACGACCTCGGGCCTCACCCGCAGGCAGGCCTGGAGTTTTTCCGATATCAGCTCCGCGGAGCAGGAGTTGTCTTTCAGCGCAACCGTGACCTTCACGACGTCGGAAAGATCGTAATCGCTCGTTGCGGTAATGTAATATTCGCTGATCCCCGGGAGCGCATCGAGTACCGCGTAGATCGAGTTCGGATACAGTGTCGTGCCGCGGAATTTTATCATGTGGTTCTTTCGCCCGACGATGGGGCCCAGCCGGGGCGAATATCTCCCGCACGCGCAGGGTTCGTCAAGAAGAAAGCTCATGTCACCGGTTTTAAACCGCAGCAGCGGCATGCCTTCGATTGCGAGGGGCGTCATCACCACCTCGCCGATTTCACCGGGCGAAACCACGTCACTATTCTCATTCACGAGCTCCACAACCGCCAGGTCGGGATGCAGGTGTCCGCCTTGCTGAGTCGTGCACTCGCAGAACGAGGTGATGGTTTCCGAGGATGCGTAGGTCGAATAGAGCTTCGCGCCCCACAGCGTTTTCAGGCTTTCGCCTATCCGCAGAAACGCAAGAGTGCGGTCCCGGATCGGCTCGCCGATGCAGATCAGCCTGCTGACGCCGGTCCCGCGCGGATCGATGTCCTGGGATTTCAGGAATTGTCCCAGTTTGAGCAGGAAGGTCGGCACGCCCACAATCGCTGTCGGCTTCAGCCGCTGTATGAGCTCAAGATGGCTGTCAACACTGCTCAGGCCATTTCTGATGGCTGCTGCGCCTAAGCTCCGCACGCCGGAAAAGTACGCAAGCCCGGCGATGAAGCAGCGGTCCATGGTACAGGTCAGCAGAACAATATCGTCTTGCGTCAGTCCGCAGCCTATGAAGGAGAGCTCCTCGTTGTAAGCCAGCCGCCTGAGATCGTTTTCCGTATACATCATCGTCGTCGGCTTGCCGGTCGTGCCGGACGACAGTACCATGTCAACGATTGCAGACCGTGGAACAGCCAGAAACTCGTCGTTATGCTGTCCCAGCGTGGTCTTATCCGTGAATGGAAGAGTATGCAGCGTGTCAAGAGTGACCTTGGTCGTATCAATACCCTGCGTCTTAAAGAGCGCGCGGTAATAGGGCGAATGAGCGGCCAGGTAGTGGAGGTGCTTTTGCAATTGCGCTTCCTGGACACTCCTGAGATCCTCCGGCCTGGAGAACTCCAGCTTTCTGTTCCCTTCGAATCCCATCACGCTCATACTCCGCTCTTCATAACGGACAACTCATTATCGATAATATGCCACACCCTGTTTTTGAAGGTGAAGGCATTCAGGTTCTTATACTCATCCCAGGTGATGGCGGACAGCCTGCGTACCCTGATCGTACCCGGCCGCAGAAGCAGCGAGCCCTTGGGCGGGATGTTCTCGTTCCCGGTGATGCAAAGCGGGACCACGGCCGCCTTCGTCTCGAGCGCCAAACGAAATGCCGCGCCGTGGAAGCTTCCCATCTTCCAGCTCGCCGATCTCGTCCCCTCGGGAAAGAAGATGATTGACGTTCCGTCGGACAGTAATTTCGTCGCTTTCTCCATGAATTGTTCGTGAGACATCATTCTGATGTTCAGGTATCCGGAAAACCTGGCATACAGTCCGAGTACGGGTATCCTGAAGGGCCAGACATTCACGATCTGCACGCACGCGTGGGGCAGGACGCACATAAGGAACGCATCGGATGCGGCGCGGTGGTTGCTCACGAAAATGTACGGCTCGCCGGGGTCATTCTTTGCATGATCCTCATACCGCAGCCGGATGAACGGATACGGCATGGCCGTGATGATTTTGCCGTACCAGCTTATGGCGCGGCGGAACCGCTTCATGGTCTTGCGGTGCGACAGGAAGAGCCGAGACACCGCGACAAAGAGCGTCAGCGCCGGGATCACGATCGAAGACAACAGTATGAAGAACGTATAAAAGTAAAGGTTCAGCAGATACAGTTTCAATCGATCCGGCATCGTCACGAGCTCTTCTTGCTTTCCTCGTTTTTAAGAGAGGAAATGAACCGATAGATGTCTTCGAGGGTCCGGATGTCTCTGACCTTTTCCTCGTTCCTGATCTTGACGCCGAACGCATTCTGGAGCGCGACAACCAGATCGACGATGTC
>JANONA010000272.1:0-6613 GCA_031420575.1 Nitrospirota bacterium
TTCCGTGGAGTTCAAGGTGTTTGGCCTGCGTAAAATACCGTGAGGCGTCGATAATGAGTTCCGGCTCGCTCCACAAGCATGCCGCCGCGGCAAACGAGAGGAAAAAAAGGAACGCGCGTGGATTCCGCTCGACAAACGACGCCTTGGCAAGCGCATACGCGGCGGCCAGGCCGGGGAGAAGAATGAGAAAAACAGCAGCCGGGTTCACGGTGTCGAATATCCATTGCCAACTGAAAAGCCGGTTGTCATCCACGGAGCGGAAGACAAAAAGACCGAGGAAGACAAAAAGCGCGGCGAGGAATATAATAAAAATGGAGTCGTTTTTCTTTTGCCCGTTATTTCCCATGGTTCCCGTATTTTATACTATGAGCCTCTTGCAAAAGTCCCCTTTTGTGTCATTCCGAACGAAGTGAGGAATCTTTCAGTGTAATAAAAACAAGGATTTCTCCCGCTGGTCGAAATGACAAGACTGCGTTTCTTAGACTTTTGCAAGAGGCTCTATGTTATTTCTTTTCATGATTTGACATGTGCACGTGAATGTTTGTCGCGCAGCATTCCCGCTAATCCGTCATTCCCGAACGTTCCTATCGGGAATCCGGTTTTTCTTTTAACACCAGATCCCCGATTAAGGCATTCGGGGATGACGGACTTTTTGGTTGCGGCCTAAGCCGCGCTGTGATCGAAGGCCGCGAATTTGTAGGGCAACCCTTCAAAGCCTGCCCCCGCATGTAGTAAGCGGGGGGTTGCTGATTTGCAAGGCTAAAGCCTTGCCCTGCAAATCTTGAGAGATCAAAACGTTACAAGGGCATTTTCAGGTGGAAAAACTGAACAAAGAATAGAGGAGGCTATAACCTTACGGGAGGCATCGATTGATGCCTCCCGTGAAAGAGTTCCTACTTGCTGATGGGATAGTTTTTTGTTTCCGCGCCCTTGATGGCGTCTTGCATCTTCTGGGCGCCGTGGTAGCCCTTGCTCCATGACGCCATACCAAAAGACATGGTATACGCGTTGTAGCCGAGCGCCCTGAGCGCTATGATGGGCAGGTTCTGGGTCTGGCCGGTAACGCAGACAAGGATCACCCTTTTGTCCTTCGGGAGCTTTTTGAGATTCTCGGGCTTCAAAATATCCTGTATCAATATCTGAACGGCGCCCGGAATGCGCCCCTGCGCGAACTCAGCCGGATTGGGCCTCACGTCAACCACCAGAAAATCCGTCTTCTTTGCGTTGATCATTGCCAGCACGTCATCGGCCGGGATCTGCCAGAACTTCTCAGCGGGCGCTTTTGAAAGCGCATCATTCAGCTTCTTCGCCATGTCGTCCGCTGCATACGCAACGGGAAGAACCATAAGCATTGAGAGAACCAGAGCGAAAAACAACGTCACTGTCTTCTTCATTTGTATATCCCCCTTTAATGTAATGACCACTCTATGTGTAGTTCTAATGCAAACCCCGGGCATTTCCACCTCTGCTGGAAAACCCGGCGTCCGTCTTCCTATGAGCTCCGGACCGCTGGTGATAACGGAGCGTCCGTTACGACTTTTTGATGTAGATCTCCCACAGGCCCTTGTCTTCGATCTTCACGGTCTCGATGGCCAGTTTGTTTTTCTCGCAGTACCGCGGGATGCTGTCCTCGGCTGATGCCGGGGCGTCGCAGAGCACCTTGAGTGTCTGGCCGCTTGCGAGCTTCTCGACCGCCTTCTTGGTCAGGAGCAACGGATAGGGACATACCCTGCCGAGCACGTCCACTGTCTGGTCTGGTGTTGCTGTCTTGATTGACATGTGATCCCTCCTTAAAAAGTGATGTTCGTTGAATTCGGGCCATTCGCGGAATGCGGCCCGGTGATGAGCAAAATTACAACGGCGCGCGGCGTTCTAAATCCGGAAATCACCTCCTCAGGAGCAAGTTCGTGCCGCCGTGGGGCAAAAGCATAATGCCCGTTCATACATTAGATTAGGCAGGTGGACCAAGTGTAGCATGTGTAGAAGTGTAGTAACTTATCAAAAACCACGTTTTCTGTCAATACTCATTTTATGATTGCGCATATTCGCAACATGGAAGCCCGCTTGACATTATTATACCCACGAATGATTTGCTTATAGCGGCGACAGGAGGGTCAGGCTTGAATTCCGGCCTGCCGCGCACCAGCTCAAGGATCCGCGCCTCCTTCCGGTGGCTGCGTACGCATTCGAACACAAGTCCGCCGATTCTGGTGTTGAACCGTTCCTTGAAGACCCACTTCAGAATTTTGACCTCGCCGGTCAAGAGATTGCGGGCGCGCTTGACCCTCAATCCGTAATCCGCACTCCGCAATCGGCATGTTTTCTCTTGACTTTTCAGGCAAATAAAGCTAACTTTCATGAGAATTTGAGAATTTCACATGAGAATTTCACGCGCGGTCAGGTCTGAGAGGGCTCGTGCGCGAAGAGGCGCTACTATCCATGTCGTACCAGATAAAGCTGGAGATCTTCGAGGGTCCCATGGACCTGCTCCTGCACCTGATCAAGAAACACGAACTCGATATCTATTCCATCCCCATCGCACTCATTACCCGGCAGTACCTGGAATACCTCGACCTCATGAAGAGCCTCGACATGGAGATCGCGGGTGAGTTTCTGGTGATGGCGTCCACGCTCACCCACATCAAGTCCAGGATGCTGCTGCCGCCGTCCGAAAATCCCGAAGCCGAGGAGGACGGCCTGGACCCCCAAACCGAGCTCCTCCGGCGGCTCCTTGAGTACAAAAGCTTCAAGGAGGCGGCGGTATCGCTCGAGGACAAGGAAGAGACCTGGTCCCAGGTGTACACGCGACCGGCCGAAGCCGCATCCGGCCTCCCGGCGGACGACGAACCCCTGCTCTTCGACTTTCACCTCTTCGACCTGCTTGCGGCGCTCAAGGATATCATGGCGCGGACGCCTGACGCCACGTTCGAGATCACGGCCGAGGCCGTCTCGATTACCGAGAAGATATCCCGGATACTGTCGCGGCTCGAGACCGTGGACAGCATGCTCTTCGCCGACCTCTTCGAAGGGAGCGCGAGCAAAGCTCAGGTGATCGGCACGTTCCTGGCTCTTCTTGAGCTGATCAAAATCCGGATCGTGAAGGTGTTCCAGATCGAGCAGTTCGGCGCCATCCGGATCATGAAGGCCGTGACCGACACGCAGGACAAGGACACGGCCACGGGAAATTTATTCGGGTGAGGCCCCCGAAAGTTTAAACCGTTGAAACCGTTTCAACCGTTCAAACCGTTAAACCGCTTAAGCCGCTTAAACGGTTCAAACGGTTTGAACAAAATTCTTATGAAACCAGACATTAAAGCGCTCGCACTTGAAAAGAAGTTCGGAGACATCGAGACCGCGGTTTATGCGGACCGCTCGCTCATCGGCGAACTCGTCGGGCTCCTTGCTGAAAAGAACGGCGATGTCCGCTCCGGCGCGCTGAACCTGCTGTCGCGCATCGGGTTCGACTACCCGAACGACACCAGGCCGCACCTGCCGACGCTGATCGCGATGCTCGATGACCCGGACCTGTTCATCAAGATCGATGCGGCGAACGCGGTCGGGAACCTGGGGTTCAGTTTCAAGGATGCGGCTGCCGCGGCCGCGCCGAAATTGAAAACGCTCCTGAACCACGAGCAAAGCCTCATGCGGCAGGAAGCGGCCTATGCCCTCGGGAACATCGGCTTTTCCCATACGGATCTGGTCAGGGACGCAGTCCCGCGTTTGATCCAAATGCTCGAAGGGGGCGATGACGACGAACGCGAGGCGGCATCCCACGCCCTGGGCAAGATAGGCATCAATGCGCCGGAGCTGATCCGCGGGATACTGCCGAAACTCGTGGAGGTGCTCGAGTTCTCGAAAGAGGCGACCTGCGGCGGCGTGCTCTTCGCCCTGGGCGCGATCGGGCTGCATTATCCCCGGGAAGTGGCAAGCCTGGTGCCGCGGCTGATACAGTATCTGGACAGCGGCCACCCGAACGCGGTCAAGAACGCCGTGGCGGCTCTCGGGAACATCGGCAGCTCGAATCCGGAATTAGTGAAGGAAGCGATCCCGAAGATCCGGACGATCATGGAAACCACGACGGACATCGACGTGAAGATGAACGCCAAGGTAGCGCTCGGCAGACTGGGCGATGTGTCGGGGATGTAATGAAACAGTATTGAGTTTTGAGTTCTTAGTTTTTAGTTTTTTGATTCATTCATCGTTTCACAACTCAAAACTCAACACTCAAAACTCATAACTTTTTTTGAGGTGTTGAAATTGGAAGACCGTCAACTGAAATCAGCAATCGAGGCGTTGCTCTTCGTCTCGGGCAATCCCCTGTCCATAGACAGGCTCAAGGGCATCTTTGAAGCGGAGACAACACCGGAACAGGTCGAGGAGCAGATCCGGGCGCTCCAGCGGGAATACATAGACCGCGGTTCGGGCCTCATGCTTTCCGAGGTGGCGGGCGGGTACCAGCTCGCGACGCGACCGGAGCACTTCGGCTGGATTCGTAAGTTCAAGGCTGTGAAGGTCTCGTCCAGGCTCTCGAAGCCGGCCCTCGAGACGCTCGCCATCGTGGCGTATAAGCAGCCCATCACCCGGACCGAGGTCGAGGCGATCCGCGGCGTGAACATCGGCGGCATCATGAGAAACCTCATGGAACGCCGCCTCGTGAAGATCGTGGGCAAGAAGGACGTGCCGGGCAAACCCATGATGTACGGCACCACCCTTGAGTTCCTCCAATACTTCGGGTTGAAGGACCTCTCCGCCCTCCCGACGCTTAAGGAGTTCCAGGAGCTCGAGCCCGGCGAAGAGATCATGGAAGAGGTCCCGCTCGAGTCCGGGAACAGTGACGAAACCGATGATCTGAACGAAACCGGGACGGAGACAGGGGTCCCGGCTGACAATGCGGAGACCGCGAGCGCTGATGAGACACCAGCGGACGAGGCCCCCTCCGCGGTGATGACGGAGCCGGTGGAGCGTGCGGTCGAGACCGAGGAGAACGTTTTGGGATGATCGAAATCCAGGATGCCCCGCGTAAAAAAGAGATCTGGGCCATCGGCGGCGGCAAGGGGGGAATCGGCAAAAGCCTGATCACCGGCAATATCGGCATCACCCTCGCGCGCCTGAAGAAGAAGGTACTGCTCGTGGACGCGGACCTGGGCGGCGCGAACCTGCACACCACCCTCGGCATCGGCGTACCCGAGATGACGCTCTCGGATTTTCTGAACCGGCGCGCGGAGAACATCCAGGACGTAATCATAAAAACCAGCATCCCGAACTTGAGCCTCATCAGCGGGGCCCAGGACTTTCTCGACGCCGCCAACCCCAATTTTGCCCAGAAAGCGCGGCTGCTCCGGCATCTCGAGACCTTGGACGCGGACTACATTCTCCTGGACCTCGGCGCGGGCACCTCCTTCAACATCCTCGACTTTTTCCTCTTCTCGGACCACGGCATCCTCGTGGTCCTGCCCGAGCCTACGGCGATCGAAAATGCGTACCGGTTCATCAAGAGCGCCTTCTACCGCAGATTCAAAAAGGTCGTGGCAAACCAGAACATCAAGGACCTGATTGACGCGGCCATGGACCAGAAGAACTCCATGGGCATTCGCACGCCCTATGACCTCATCGAGCGCGTGAAGCTGATGGAGCGCGAGGTGGGCGAAATTCTCGAGCTTGAGGTGCTGAAGTTCAGGCCGAAACTTATAGTGAATCAGGTGAGAACCAAGAACGATATCCAGATCGGCTTTTCTATGAAAAGCGCATGCAAGAAGTATTTCGGCATCAACCTGGAATACCTTGGCTACGTGGAGTATGACGACTGCGTATGGCAATCGATTCGGAGCAAGCGGCCGTTGACCATTGAATATCCCTACTCGCGGCCATCGCGGTGCATTGAACGGATCGTCCACAACCTGCTCAGGAAAGAGCAGCTTACGATGAGCATATTGTATTAGGGGAAAACGGACAAAACGGTTTTGCCGCGGATGGGAGTTGCATCATGATCAAAAAAATAGAAGATCTGAACTACTACGAACTGCTGGAGGTCGGCCCCCAGGCGACCTCCCAGGAAATCCATAAGGCATATGAAAGGGTTCGGCTGGTGTACACACCGAATTCCATAGCGCTCTACTCGCTCTTCACCCCCGAAGAAACCGCCGCCATCACCCTGCGGATCGAAAATGCCTATCGTACCCTCGTGTATGAGGACAAGCGGAAGCGCTACGATGCGCTGTTGAGAGGACAGAACGAACTGCCTGATCCGCCGCCACCCCCGCATGAACCGAAATATCAGCCCCGTTCCGTCCAGCCGACGCTCACGCTGCCATCGGAGAACCGCTACATCGGCGCTCCGGAATCGTCGGCACGGCAACCGACCCCTCCAAAATCAATGCACGAGACGTTTACGCCGGTCTCCCAGTTCATTGCGGAGTTTACCGGACTTGCTATCAGGATGCTGAGGGAGCAGAAAGGCTTTACCTTGCGGCATATTGCCGATACAACGAAGGTCGGTACCCGCTACCTCGAATGCATCGAAGAGGAAGTCTTCCAAAAACTGCCTGCCCGCGCCTATACCCGGGGGTTCCTCATGCTCTATGCAAAGGCCCTTGGCTGCGAACCCGAGCGGATG
>JANONA010000273.1:0-8956 GCA_031420575.1 Nitrospirota bacterium
ATAGTCCCGCGGGACCTGCGGGCGGGTTTTCCGAGGAAAAGATCATCAGCCTGCGGAATCGGGTGAAGGGCCAGTACTCCGCGGTTCCTCTCCTGCAGCTCGCCTCTCTTCAGGAGAATAATTTCATCCTTCAATCGTACCAGGACGGCGTCAGGGCCGTTCTCCCGAAGCCGTCGAAAGAGGTCGGGAGAGAAACGTACATCCCGGATACAATCAAGTTTCTCGGCGCCCTCAAGTCGTATATTAAAGGTTTTCAGTGCCGGCTCGATACCACAGACCGGTACGTGAAAGAGCTGAAAAACGACATCAAGTCGCTTCGCGAGAGCACCAACCCTTCTGATGCGGCGCTGGTGATGCTCGTAGCGGTTGCTGGAATGTTCGGACGTGCGATCACGTTTTTTGTCCGTCCTTCAGAATTGATTGGTGAAAGAGCCATAGGATTGAGTTCCGAAAGAAGCCTGGGGCCTACCCAGGCGGACAGGCTGAGGATACCACTTGCAAAACCTTCTGTTTTCCGGGAGGTGCTCGAAAAAGGGCTGGCCTATTATGGAGAGAGCGGCGATGAAGCGCTCCAGGGACTCTTTCAAGAAATAGGCAAACCCCTGAGTCCGGCTGTTGTCCTGCTGCCCGTGATATGCGATCGAAAGGTTATAGCGGTTATATACGGGGATTTCGGGAAGAACGAGGCCACCCCGGTGCAGCTCGACATACTCGAGATCCTTGCTCAGCAGGTCGGCCTTGTTTTGGAATATGGCCTGTTCCGCAGGCAGATGACGAAAGCCTCTCAAAAATCATAGATACCTGAATTCTGTAGCGAGCGCAATCCCTGCAGAGAGCTTCAATGTGTCTCAGACGAAGAGAGAACGCGGAGGTACCAGAACGTCATGGACAGTGCAATACTGAATCAGATCCTTCACATTGCCTTCGAAAAAAAGGTCTCGGACATCCATTTTGAGGTCGACAACCCGCCGATGTTCCGGGCACGCGGCCATCTCATTCGCGCCAAGCTCGCGAACTTGACGAAACAAGATACCGAGTTCGTCGCAAACGCGGTCATGGAGCAGCACAACCGAAAGCTGCCCGAAGACCTGAAGGAACTTGATACTTCCTATACGCTGGCGGATGTCGGCCGCTTCCGGGTGAGCATCTTCCGTCAGCGCGGCAATCTCGGCGTTGTTATGCGCGTTATCCCTCACCAGATCGGTACGTTCGAGGAGTTGAACCTTCCGCCGGTGCTCGGCAGGATCGCGCAGGCCCCAAACGGCCTGATCCTCGTCACCGGGCCGACTGGCAACGGCAAATCAACAACGCTCGCTTCGATGATGAGGTTCATCAATGATCATTTCGACTACAATATCATTACGATCGAGGACCCCATCGAGTTCCTGTTCACTTCGAACAAAAGCTGCATCATCCAAAGGGAAGTAGGCATCGATACGGAAAATTTCACGGTTGCGTTACGGTCTGCAATGCGCATGAATCCGGACGTCATCATGGTCGGAGAACTGCGTGACCTCGAAACCGTTGACGCCTGTGTGAAGGCCGCCGAGACGGGGCATCTGGTCTTGTCCACGCTCCATACCCATAATACGGCTTCGTCCATCAACCGTATCCTTGGTTATTTTCCGCCCCAGGCGCATGAGAATATCAGGCAAAGGCTGGCGGAGAGCCTGATAGCGGTCATCTCGCTAAGGCTGGTACGAGGGAAAAAAGAGGACACGATTATTCCCGTCCTTGAAGTGATGTATGCGACTTCTACCATCAAGGCGTGCATCAGGGACAATAAACTCGACGAGATCGATCAGTACATCGAAAAGGGACGCGACGAATACGGCATGCAGACAATGGACCAGCATCTCATTCAGCTCTGCAGAGCGGAACTCATAACGCTCGAAGAGGCAAAGCGCATCTCCCGTTCGAAAGACCTCGAGCGAAAACTGATGTACAGTTAATATGGATACCGTCCTCTTACACTTAGATAATCCGCGACAGTACGAACGCAATCCCCGTTAAATTCGACATCATTCTTGATCCGCTCCCAGGAGCCATTCATTTGCTTTCAACTCCGTCGTCATTCAATCAAGTTCTTTGTTGACACCTCCTTGTAAATACTGTAGTTTTAGAACATGACAGGCATCGTGCTTTCAGGCGGAGAGAGTCGGCGTATGGGCACGGACAAGGCGTTTCTCAAGCTCGCCGGCGTTCCCCTGATCGAGCATGTTCTGCAAGCCCTCCGCGGCATCGTTGACCGTATCATCATCGTGACCAATTCCCCGACCGCATATGCCTCGTACGATGCGCTCGTGGTTACGGATGTTTTTGACAAGCGGGGGCCGCTCACGGGCATCTATTCAGGGCTTCTCAACTCAACGGATACATACAATTTCGTGGCTGCCTGCGACATGCCGTTCCTGAACCCGCGGCTTATTTCCTATATGACGGGACTCGCGGATGGACATGATATTGTTGCGCCGAAGATCAAAGGCCTTGTCGAGCCGCTCCATGCGATATACTCGAAAGGGCTGCTCCCGCTCATTGAGAACCGGATTCAGCGGGATGCGCGGCGGATACAGGGGATATTTTTCGAAGCACGGGTACGGTATGTAACGGAAGAAGAGCTCGATTGTCATGATCCTGGAAGACGGTCGTTTATGAATCTTAATACGCAGCAAGAATACAAGGAGGCAACATGTTTGGACTTGGAATGCCGGAGCTGATCGTTGTTTTGGTAATTGTCGTGGTTATTTTCGGCGCGACCCGCCTGCCGCAGCTTGGCGAAGGGCTTGGAAAGGCCATCAAGGGGTTTAAGAAGAGTATTTCCGATTCTACCGATGAAGCCGCCAAAAAAGAGGATAACAATAAGGGTTAGCTTCGTGAGCCGGAACGTATGAAATGGGTGCTTGCGGAGTCTGACGGGGTTGTCGCGGCTGAACTTGCTGAACAGGCGGGCCTGCATCCGCTTATTGCCGGGCTGATGGTCAACCGGGGAATCACCGAGCCCTCGGATGCACGGGCTTTTCTCGCCTGCGACCTGTCCGCGCTGTCGGACCCCGCTCTCTTCAGCCAGATGGAAAAGGCCGTTGCACGGGTTCGTACCGCGATCACGAACCGTGAAAAGATCGTAGTGTACGGGGACTACGACGTCGACGGCGTGACCGGCGCCTCGCTCCTGTACCTGGCGCTCAAGGAACTGGGCGCGGTTGTGGATTGCTATCTCCCGGACAGGATGAGCGAGGGCTACGGACTGAATGGAAAGGCGCTCGAGACCTTAAAAAATTCAGGTGCACAGCTTGTCATTTCCGTGGATTGCGGCATTACCGCCGTGCGCGAGGCGGAAACAGCCCGCTCGCTCGGTCTCGATCTGATCATCACCGATCATCATGAGATAAGCGGTTCAAACGGTTCAAACAGTTCAAACGGTTCAAACAGTTTGTCTCTTCCCGACGCCTATGCCATCCTCCATCCCGGCCTGCTGTCGGCGCAGGCCTCTGTTCAGACGCGGGAAAGAGTGGGCGTCCTGACGGGCGTCGGCGTCGCTTTTAAATTGGCTCAGGCGCTCTTTGGTGTAAGCGCCGATGATGTGCGTCTGGCGCCCTATCTCGACCTTGTGACCCTCGGCACGATCGCGGATGTGGGCAGGATCACCGGTGAGAACCGGATATTAGTCAGGCACGGTCTTGAGGCGCTGTCATCGGAGGCAGGGACACAGCGACCGGGGCTCGCGGCGCTTAAGCAGGTCGCGGGATTGAACGGCAAAAAGATCGGTGTAGGAGTCGTCGGGTTTACGCTCGCGCCGAGGATCAATGCGAGCGGCAGACTTGGGCGGGCTGATACGGCATTCCGCTTGCTTACCACGGATTCCCCCGAAGAGGCGCTGGAGCTGGCAAGGGCGCTCGATGCCGTAAACAAGGAGCGTCAGTCTGTCGAAGAGCGTATCCGGGAGGACGCGCGGATGCTGTGCAGCCGGACCGATATCGAGGCCTCGGGCGCGCTCGTGCTGTCCTCCTCGGAGTGGCATCCCGGCGTGATCGGGATCGTGGCCTCGCGGATCGTCGAAGAGTTCTTTCGCCCCACGGCGCTCATCTGCGTGCGGGACGACATAGGCAAGGGCTCGGCCCGAAGCATTCCCGGCTTCAACCTCTACGAGGGGCTGGTCGCGTGCTCGGACCTGCTTCTGGGGTTCGGCGGGCATAAATACGCAGCGGGATTCACCATCGCGAAGGACACTATTCCGCGGTTCCGCGAGCGGCTGAACTCCATCGTGCTGGAGCGGATCGGACCGCAAGGTTTCGTACGAACATTGTCCGTTGACGGGGCTGTGACGCTCGACGAACTGACGATGGAGCTGATGCGGGAGATGGAAAAGCTGGCGCCCTTTGGCCAGGGTAATCCCGAGCCGAGGCTCGGTGCGCGAGACCTCGAGGTGGTCTCATCACGCATTGTGGGCAACAACCACCTGAAACTCCGGCTCCGGCAGCGGAACAGCGTGTCCCTCGGCGCTATCGCGTTCAACCGCGCCAACCTTTTCGGTACGCAGGTGAGGGACGGCGCGCGTCTTGCCGCGGTGTTCACCCCGCGCCTCAATGTCTGGAACGGGAAGATCTCTGTGGAACTGGAAATCAGGGACATGAAAACAGAAGGGAAGAAGTTATGAAGTTCAGAAGGTGAGAAGGTCAGAAGGTGAGAAGGTGAGAAGGTGAGAAGTTCAGAAGGTGAGAAGGTGAGAAGGTGAGAAGTTCAGAAGGTGAGAAGGTGAGAAGGTGAGAAGGTGAGAAGGTGAGAATATAAGACAGCTATTATGTTTTTCATCTTCCTACCTTCCTACCTTCCTTCCTTCCTACCTTCCTACCTTCCTACCTTCCTACCTTCCCAACTTCTTAACTTCAGGCGCAAGAGCTGATATGAGCGTGATGAGGGACCCATGCCGGTAGTTCGCCTGGAAGACATCGTTGAGCGGATCCAGACCTACAACCCCGACGCGGATGTGGATCTGCTGAGGCGCGCCTACATCTTCTCGGCCAAGGTCCACCAGGGACAGACGCGGCTCTCGGGCGAAACGTACCTCAACCATCCCATCGAAGTGGCCGCCATCCTCGCCAACCTCAAGCTCGATGCGACCACGGTGGCCGCGGGCCTGCTCCACGATACCATCGAAGACACCACCGCCACCCCTGAAGAGCTCAAAGAGATGTTCGGGGATGAGGTTGCGAGGCTTGTGGACGGCATGACCAAGCTCTCCCGCATGGAGCTCCAGAGCAGGGAACAGCGCGAGGCCGAGAACTTCCGCAAGATGATCGTGGCCATGGCCAGGGACATCAGAGTGATCCTGATCAAGCTGGCCGACCGGCTCCACAACATGCGGACGCTCAGTCATCTCCCGCCGGAAAAACAGAAGCGCATTGCTCAGGAAACGCTCGATATATACGCCCCGCTCGCCAACCGCATGGGTATTTCAAAGATCAAGATCGAGCTTGAAGACCTCTCGTTCATGTACCTCAATCCCGATGCGTACCAGGACCTGGTCCAGAAGGTCGCCCACCGCCTTATCGAGCGCGAGACCTATATCAACGAGCTCATCGACATCATGAAACGTCAGCTCGCGGAGCATGGGTACAAGGGAGAGGTGAAGGGCAGGCCCAAGCACTTCTACAGCATCCACCAGAAGATGCAGAAGCAGGGAATCGCCTTTGAAGATATTTACGACCTGATCGCGATCCGGATCATTACGGATGAGAAGGTAACCTGCTACGCCATCCTCGGGCTCATCCATTCGCTCTGGACGCCCGTGCCGGGGCGCTTTAAGGATTTTATCGGCGTCCCCAAGTCCAACCTCTATCAGTCGCTCCATACCACGATCATCGGCCCCAAGGGAGAGCGTGTCGAGTTCCAGATACGCACCGAGGAAATGCACCGCCTTGCCGAGGATGGTTTCGCGGCGCACTGGCGGTACAAGGAAAAATCCGCCGTCAGCCAGCGCGAAGAGCAGCAGTATGCGTGGCTCAGGCAACTGCTTGAATGGCAGCAGGACGTGCCGGACGCCAGGGAGTTCATGGAAACGGTCAAGGGCGACCTGTTCCCGGACGTGGTCTACGTTTTTACGCCGCGCGGAGATGTAAAGGAGCTGCCGCAGGGCTCAACGCCGGTGGATTTTGCCTACAGCGTGCATACTGATATCGGCCACCAGTGCGTGGGCGCCAAGGTGAACGGCAAGATCGTGCCGCTCAAACACGCGCTCAGGAACGGCGACAAGATCGAGGTTGCCACACAGGCCGGCCATACGCCAAGCCGCGATTGGCTCAAGTTCGTCAAGACGTCAAAGGCCAGGGCCAGGATCAGGGCGTGGCTCAAGATCGAAGAGCGCGGGCGCAGCATGCTGCTCGGGAAGGAGCTGCTCGAAAAAGAGCTGCGGAAACACGACCTCAGTCCCTCAAAGGTATTCAAATCCGAAGCTCTCCCTCTTGTCGCGAACGAACTGTCCCACAACAGCGTCGACGACCTGCTGGCAGCCATCGGCTACGGGAAGGTGTCGGCGCACATGGTGGCGAACAAACTCGCTCCTGAAAAGCCGCACCTCGAGCCTGTCCCGAAAAAGCCGCTCCAGAAGCACGCAAAACCCTCCAGCGGGGGAATGAAGATCAGCGGCATGGACAACATGCTTATCCACCTGTCCAAGTGCTGTAATCCCGTGCCGGGCGACAAGGTGATAGGGTTCATCACCAGGGGGAGAGGGGTGTCCGTCCATACCGCGGACTGTACGAACATCGGCGATCTTACCTTTGATAAGGACCGGCTCGTGGACGTATCGTGGGGCGACCTGCAGGCCGCGGCACATGCGGTCAGGATATCGGTCCGGACCGAGGACAAGCCGGGCCTCCTTGCCGGCGTCTCGTCATCCATCAGCGCGGCGGAGGCAAACATCACGCACGCCGAAGTGATCACCGGAGAGGACCAACAGGCCACGCTCGACTTCACCATCGACATCAAGGACGTTGAGCACCTGAACAGGATCATCAAGAACATCGAGTCAATACGTGGAGTCATTGATGTGAAGAGGGTCAGGACGGGGTAGGCTTAAATCAGTTCAGAGTACAAAGTTCAGAGTACAGAGTACAAAGTACAAAGTTCAGAGCAATGGGTTCATAGTTCAAAGTTCATAGTACATAATGGTTTACATTAGGCTTACAATTATCTTTTTTATTAACATGTTATAGGGGTTTATTAAACATATTATGGAGGTTATTGTGGAGAAGAAAATCATAAAAACTGCTAACGCTCCCCAGGCAATCGGGCCTTATTCCCAGGCTGTTGAGGCGGGCGGGTTCGTGTTCGTCTCAGGCCAGATACCGATAGATCCAAAAACCGGGAATGTAGTCCAGGCTGACTTTACATCCCAGGCCAGGCTTATCATGGAGAATGCCAAGGCCATCCTTACCGCGTCCGGCTGCGGCATGGGAAACGTGGTTAAAGCTACGATCTATCTCAAAGATATGGCTGATTTCGGGGCAATGAACGAGATGTTTGGAGGGTATTTCCCGGCGGACCCGCCTGCCCGAGCTACGGTTGAGGTTTCCCGGCTTCCGAAGGATGTGGCTCTGGAAATTGATTTTGTGGCGTGGAAGGGGTAGGTTAACAAAAATTCTGCGTTATATACACTTTATCATCCGGGGCAATGACCACGCCGATGCCCTCGTGCTTCCCGTGGGGCGTAAGAATATTCTTCCGGTGTCCCGGACTCTTCATCCATCCCTGTACCGTTGTTTCAGCGATCTTTTCCGGTGAATTCCAGTCGTGGAAGGCCTCACCGTTCACGGTGGTGACCGAATCATACAGATTGTTCAAGGCGATATTCTCAGCGCCCGCGTGGATGGTTCTGTTGACGCGGACAGCGCACTGATAATTCTCCTGTTGGTAGCGGTGCGAGAAGTCACGCCCTTCAGGAGAGTTATGGTCAAAGTAGTTTCTCTTCGCCATGTCGCGGCTGTGCTTCCTCGCAATACCCGCCAGCGCATAGTCCCATTCGAGTTGTGACAAGCCGTGCTTTTGCCGCTCGTTGTTGATGAGAGTGTGTATCTGTTTTTCAAGGCCGGAAATGTTTATCTTCGGTTGCGGTTGCTTTTTGAACGCACCGGGATCAATCCGTGAAGGGGACGGGGCGCAGGAAAAAAGGAACGCAATGCATGTCAGCATGACGATTATTTTGTGATTCTTCTGAATCATCTTTCATTGTTCCTTTCCATGAAATCGTCCATCCTCTTTCGCGAGTGCGGATTGCAAGAAGCACGATGAACATATTGATTATCTCTTTGTTTGCTTGTGCTCATGGTCCAGGATGTGGTCCCGGCAGTAACCGAGGCCGCCGCATTCAGGGCAATAGCGGAACTCCATGGCCGGATGAGAGGCGTCGGTGATGCCGCAGACCGCGCAGGCATGGAACGCCTCTTGCTTGCCTGAGAACCGCTGTGCCTGGGTTGCCATGACTTTTTTCCCGGTCTTCATCCTCCAGAGGATGTCCCTGCCGAAGAACAAAAGGAAGTTGCCGATTGACGCGAGCAACAGAAGCCGGATATCCCAGGATGCGGTCAGCAACGTGTATCCGTAGCCGATCCAGGTGAGGAGGGCCAGCCATTTTATCCTGACCGGGATGATGAAAAAGATATGAAGCTCGAAATCCGGATACAGCCAGGCAAAAGCGAGGAACACGGATCCGCCGATAAAAATATTCGTGGCCGGAGAGAAGGGCATGAGGAACGATACCAGGACGGTCACGATATATCCGATCAGCAGGAAGAGGTTGTACCGAACGGTCCCCCAACGGCCTTCGAGGGCGCTGCCCATGAGGTAGAACAAGTACCACGCGAAAAAGGCGAATATCGGGTTCGTGAGCGGGGGGATGAACAGGAACGTGAGCAGCCGCCACCATTCTCCCGCAAGAACGAGAGCAGGGATGAGCGCCACC
>JANONA010000274.1:0-10007 GCA_031420575.1 Nitrospirota bacterium
CCTGAAAAGGGCGAAGCTTTTATCGAAGGCGGGTGCGTTCCCCGGGAGGAGGGCATCAAGGCAATCGCCAAGCGGCTGCTTGCGGCGAAGAACCCGACGTTTTTCCCTGGGCCCCTGCTGCTCTGGAAGACCACGGACTACGCTCTTGAGCGCGGAAAGCTGATCAGGGAACTGGCCACCGAGGTGAATGCAAAGGTCATTCCGATGCCGGACTATCGGCCCAAATATCCCATGATCAATCCTGCTGTCGAGATCAACCCGAATCATCCCAATCTCACTATCTGGCACAATAAAATCGATGTGGGCATCTTTATCGGGGTCCATTGTCATCAGGCGAACCTGGCGCTCAAGCTGATCAGGGGCGGGACTGATTGCTATACCATTGCGCTCTGTGCTGAAGAGGGGCATGAAGAGGCCAACGCATCCTTGCGGGATACCGACAACAATACCCTCAAGAGCCTGCTGGACGCGGTGAGAGAGTTGAAAAAACGAGGAGGAAAATAGGCCATGCCGGTAAAGAAGCCAGAGCTGAAAGAAGTTTCAACGGAATATATGCTTTTTGAAGCAAAGCGGGAAGAGCAGTTCATAACGGGAAGCGAGGCCGTCAGGGAGGCGATCCGCCGCGCGAACATCGACATTGCCATCTCCTATCCCATTACGCCCCAGAGCGAGAGCATGCACCTGGTGGGAGATCTGTATGCGGAAGGCTATATAAAGGAATATTTCCGCGGCGAGAACGAATTCGCGGTCATGTCGGAAGTGGCGGGCGCGGCCATGGCCGGCGTCAGGACCTTTACAGCCACCTGCGGTCCCGGCACGCTCCGGGCTTTTGAAAATTTCCCCATGTGGGCCGGTTCACGGCTGCCGATCGTGATCGCCTTCATGACGCGCGGCATCAACGCCCCCCTGACGATCCAGCCCGATACGATCGAGATGGGCTTCCTGCTTGATACGGGAATCATGATGCTTCACGCGGAAAACGCCCAGGAACTCTATGACATGCTGCTCATGAGCTTCGAGGTGGCGGAGCAGACGACGGTCCATATCCCGATCGGGGTCTTTGTGGACGGGTTCTTCGTCACCCATACCCGTCAGAAGGTGAAGGTCGTGATCGAGGACGTTAAACTCAAGCCCTACAATCCGGCGCTTGCTCCGGTTCCCCATATAGACATGGAGACGCCGCCCTTCCGGTATATGAAGGACCCCTTTGTGATGAAGAGCAATTTCATCAGCTATGCGGCCCATGCGAGCTGGCAGCAGGAGATTCTGGCCTCGGCCCACCGGGCAAAGAGGCATCTGAAACCCTATCTTAAGAGCTTCATTGAACAGGAAAATCCCAACGCCCCCATTCAGATCGTGGCCTCGGGCACTGCTGTGGCCCAGTCGCGCGAGGCGATCATGCTGCTGAAGGAAGAAGGCATTGAGGCAGGACTGGTGAAGATTAAGATGCTCCGGCCCTTCCCCGCTGATGAGATTAAAGCGGCACTGGCAAACGCGAAAACGATCGTCATCCCCGAATTCAACAGAACGGGCTGGCTCGCCAGGGAAGTGGCTTCGGTGATACCGAACAACGACCGGATCATCCCCGGCCCGAGGGTGTTCGGCGGTATGACCATGCCGCCCGACGTCATTGTGCAGGTGGTCAAAGAAAAGACCCTGGTCGGCGTATAAGAGAACTTTTTTCAAGGAGGAAGACATGTCCCTTGCCATTGCCAATATGAACCCCCATTTTGAAGACGTCATGCCCCAGGAATACCTCGACCTTATCAAGAACGGCCCCTTTGGAAAAACTAAAACCGTGGGGGACCTCGGCTCCTTTAAGGAACTTTTGGAGGAGCATCCGCTCTGCGCGGGGTGCAACCTTGCCCTGGCTTTCCGCCTTCTCATGGCGTCCCTGCCGAACCCCGAGGACTCCATCATGGTGGGCTCCACGGGATGCAACAGCCTGGCCTTTCCCCAACTGGCGCTGCATAACGTGCATTCCCTCTTCGGCAACCAGAATGCCGTTGCCTCGGGACTGAAGCGGGCGCTTAAACTGAGATTTCCCGACAAGACCAAGGACGTGGTCGTGATGGCCGGCGACGGCGCAACGGCCGATATCGGCCTCGACATGACGCTGCATTCCTGGTTCCGGGGAGAAAAGATAACCACCGTCATGTTCGACAATGAGTTGTACGCCAACACGGGCGGACAGGAGAGCGGGATGAGCCTGCCCGGCGCCGTCCTGAACATGGCCCCCACGGGGAAGAAATTCCAGAAGGTCAAAGTGCCGGACCTGGCCGTGGTCGCGGGCTGCGCATACGTGGCCGTGGTTTCAACGGCCAAGCCGAAGCAGATCGGCCAGTGCTTCAAGAAGGCTATCCTGGTGGCCCGGAATATCGGCCCCACCTACATTCAGATCCATACGCCCTGCCCCACCAACATGAAATTAAAGCCCGCTGATGGAATCAAGCACGCCAAGGAACGGGTCAAGACGGACTATCAGTTCCGGGAGCACATGACGCCCGAGGCCGAGGCGTATCTGAAGACGCTGGAGCCCGCGAAGGCGGCCAAAGAGACGGCTGAGGAGGTGACCAAGTAATGCGGACATATATCAGAATGTCAGGACTGGGCGGCCAGGGCGTGGTGACGGCAGCCCACGTCATCGGAGGCGCCGCTGTCAGGGACGGCAAGTTTGCGCTCGTGAACCCCTTTTTCGGGGCCGAGAAACGGCTGGCGCCGGCGGAAAGCTACGTCAGGATCTCGGATGAGGAAATGTTCGACGCCGGGGAGATACTGTATCCCGACATCATCATGGTTTTTCATCACGACGTGATCGTGCAGGGGAAATCTTATACCATGCCGTTTTTCTCGGGCATAAAAAAGAACGGGGTCATCCTGGTCAACTCGAACCGGCCGCTGGAATTCACCGCCGATGAAAACAAGCGGCTGAGCGATCTGAACGTGAGCGTTTACTTCTTTCCCGCCACGGAGGCGGCCCGGGAGATCGGCGGATCGGAGCTGGCGTCGAACATCGCCATGCTTGGGGTTCTGCTGGGCGTAACGCAGCTCGTGAGCATGGAGGCGGTCCACGAGTCCCTGCGGGAGCGGTTCGGCGGAAAGTCGAAATTCGTGGCGTCAGGAACAACGGCGGTCCTCGATGACGCCATCAAGAAACAGTATGACAAGGTGGAAAATCTAATGGCCGCCAATGCCAAGGTCCTCGATGAGACTTATCGGAGGGGCCAGGCAATGGTGAAATCAAAGGCGGGCGTTTAACGCTAAGGAGGCGGAAGATATGTACGTAGCCGGTTTTGTTGACGAAAGCAAATGCATCGGTTGCAAGCTCTGTATGCAGTCGTGCCCTGAGCCGAATGCAATCAGGTTCATAGCGGCAAGGAAAAAATCCTTCATCATCGCCGTGCGGTGCAAGGGGTGCGGCATCTGCGCGGCCCTGTGCCCGAAGCAGGCCATAGAGCTGAGGCAGGTCACCCAGGCGGAAGCGAACAAATGCGCGGTTTCCTGCATGGAGTAGTCCGGCGGGGATGGGCGCTAAGACGCGCGAAGGCCAGTAGTTGTCACTAAGATAAGAGGTTGAAAAGCCGGGAAGGGACAGTTTTCAAGGCTATTCAACCTCGCCCTTTTTAATGAGCCATAAGTAAGGAACTTGTCTCCGAGGTGAAGGGTTTTGTCGTAGGAGCGGCACAACGGACAGGTGAGGGCATTATGACGGCCATTTTGGAAATATCGGCGCAAAATATTCTTTCACCGCCCATTCTGTTTTTCATCCTCGGACTGTTCGCGTCACGGATGAGGTCGGATCTCGAAATTCCTCCGGCCGTGGGCAAGGCCCTCTCCTACTATCTGTTGCTTGTCATCGGGTTCAAGGGCGGCGTTGAGCTGAACGCCAGTGAGTTAAACCTCAGACTCCTGAATTCCCTGGTAGCCGCCCTCTTCGCGAGCGCGGTTCTTCCGCTGATCGGCTATGTTCTGCTGCGGGTTACCGCGCGGATAGATCGGGTGAACGCGGCCGCGATCAGCGCACATTACGGTTCCGTCAGCGTCGTGACCTTTGTGGCGGCAACGGCCTTCCTGGGGCTCAATGACGCGCCTTATGAAGGGTATCTCGTGGCCATGATGGCCCTGATGGAGGCCCCTGCCATCATCATCGGCCTGGTCCTTGCGAAGGGCGGACAGGGTCGAAGGATATTTTCACCGTCCTTTGTTCGGGAGGTGTTTTTCGGGGGCACCCTGCTTCTTCTGATCGGCAGCTTCGGCATCGGCTGGATCACCGGCGGACGGGGCATGGAGGCCATGGCTGGTTTTGTAAAGGTTCCGTTTACCGGGGTGCTCTGTTTCTTTCTGCTCGAAATGGGCCTCTTGACCGGTAAAAAGCTTTCCGACATAAAAAAAGCGGGGATCCATCTCGCCCTTTTCGGTCTTTATATGCCGATCATTGGTGGAGCGGTCGGCATCCTTCTCGGAGCGTTCGTCGGATTGAGCCAGGGCGGGACGACCCTGCTGGCGGTTCTCTGCGCCAGCGCCTCCTACATCGTCGTGCCTGCCGCCCTGCGGCATGCTCTTCCCGAGGCGAATCCGGCTTTATCAATGCCCCTCGCGCTCGGGGTGACCTTTCCCTTCAATATTTTCATCGGCATCCCCCTGTATTATTACGCCACACAAAAACTTTTTGAATTCCTGTAGGCACGGAGGCGGATATGGATTTGAAGACAGCAAAGTGCGTGGTGATCATCACGGAGTCGGCCATTAAATCCGACGTTCTCGATTTCATTACCACCCTCGGCGTAAAAGGGTATACCATCGACACTCTTTGCGGCAGGGGCGAACGCGGCATACGGGACGACGATGCTCTGCTGGGCGACTATTTGCGGAACGTAAAAATCGAAGTAGTTACGACGACGGAGCTCGCGGAAAAAATCGTATTCACGGTCATAGAACAGTTTTTCAAAAACTACGCGGGCATCGCCTATATGCATGACGTGCAGGTTGTGCGGGAGGACAAATTCCGTCCTTGAAGCGCGAACGCTGCCGGTGACATGCGCGCGCCGACTGGTTTCCCGGACTGCTTATTCCTCATGCCCCGCATGACGCGAGCTGCCGCTCGATGCGGGAAATAGACGGTCGTTGATAAAATGAGCGCAGTAAATGCTACTATGAATATCCCCCGGATCATGTCCACGCAGCACCCGGATAACGTCCAGATACCGTTCTTTGCCGAGAGCCAGGACATGTCGGGCGAAGACGAGGTGCAGGAGGCCTACTACGCCTTTTCGCACCTGGGCTGCGACGAGCAGATGTGGGACTGCGAAGGCAAGGAAGTCGATGATTTCGTGGTGCGCAAGCTGCTGACGCGGTACGAGCCCTTTTTCCGGCGGAACAAGCTGGGCAGGGAGGTGCGGATCACGCTCCGTGTGCCGAACCCGACCGTGGAGCGGCAGGAAGCGAAAGTGCTGATCGAGACCCTCGAGTCCATTCCCCGGTCCTACGATATTGCCCGGGTTTTCTACAATGAGGATATTCCGCCGATCTTCGAGGTCATTTTGCCGATGACCACGTCCTCCCAGAGCCTCGGCCGCATCTATCACTATTACCGCGATTTTGTAACAGGAAAGCAGCATCGCCCCTTCTTTCCCGGAGACATCACCATTGCTGAATGGGTGGGGGAGTTCCGGCCCGAGGCGATCAACGTGATCCCGCTCTTCGAGGATAGGGAGCACATGCTGGCGTCCGACGCCATCGTGCGCGAATACCTGCAGGACAAGGTAGGCACTGAACAGCGGGTCTTTTTGGCCCGGTCCGATCCCGCCATGAACTACGGGATGGTCAGCGCCGTGCTGTGCAACAAGATAGCGCTCCAGCGGCTGCGGGCCCTGTCCCGGGAGATCGGGGTCGGGATCTACCCGATCCTGGGCGCGGGCTCCGCGCCCTTTCGCGGCCATCTCACCCCGGCAACGGTGGACAACGTGATGGCTGAATATCCCGACGTACAGACCTTCACGGTCCAGTCCGCGTTCAAGTACGACCACGCCGTGTCCGACGTGATCTCCGCTGTGCGCCGGATTCATGAGACGCCGCTGCGCGAAGGCCTTACCGTTGACGAGGAGCGGTGCCTGGCGATCATAGACAAGGTATCTATCGCCTACGCCAGACAGATCGAGGCGCTCGCTCCGCTGATAAACCTGATGGCCGGGTTCGTGCCGCGCCGGAGAATGCGAAAGCTGCACGTGGGCCTCTTCGGCTACGCCCGGAGCCTGGGGAATGTGACGCTTCCGCGCGTGATCGGGTTCTGCGCCGCCTGCTACTCCATCGGGCTGCCGCCGGAGCTTCTCGGGCTGCAGTCCCTCTCGAAGGACGAGCTGAAGTTTATCCGAACCGCGTACGTGAATTTTGATTTTGACATGGCCTCGGCCATGCAGTATTTCAATCCCGAGGCGTTCAGCATTCTGCCCGAGGGCTTCCGAGGGACGCTGGCCCTCGACTGCTGCGAGCACCGGGTGAACGAGATGCACCGGGCGGTCACTTCCCGGATTATTCAGGCGGTGAAGGACGGTCGCACGAATGCGCTCACCTCCATGATTGTGGAGGCGGCGCATATCAGGAAATTTCTGGGATAGCGGAGGGGGGGATGATGGATAAGCCGATTGTCGGGATCATTATGGGAAGCGAGAGCGACCTCGCCGTGATGCGGAAAGCGTCTGATATCCTGAACGATCTGAATATTCCTCACGAGATGAGCATTCAGTCCGCGCACCGAACGCCTGATGAGATGTTTCGCTACGCCGAGCAGGCGCAGGGAAGGGGCCTCGAAGTGATCATCGCGGGCGCCGGCGGAGCGGCCCATTTGCCGGGGATGACGGCGTCCAAGACGCCGCTGCCCGTCATCGGGGTGCCGATACCGGCAACGCCGTTGCAGGGGCTCGACTCCCTCCTGTCCATCGTGCAGATGCCGCGCGGGGTGCCGGTTGCCACGGTGGCCATCGGCAATGCCGAGAATGCGGGGCTGCTTGCGGCGCGGATACTGGGGATAAAATATCCTGATATCCAGGAACGCCTGGTTGCCCACCGGGAGCGGATGCGGGAGAAGGTCGTCAACACAAAATTGCCTGATCAGGGAGCGATGTAGATGTTGCTGAAACTCGGTTCATGCATCGGCGTCATCGGCGGCGGTCAGCTTGGCCGCATGTTCGTCCTCGAATGCAGGCGCATGGGCTATCGAACGGCCGTGCTGGACCAGTCTCCCGAAAGTCCCGCCGCCCAGGTCGCGGACCTGTCGTTTTCACCCGAATCCGTGGACGAGTTTACGCGCGCCTGCGAGCTTGCGACCTATGAATTTGAGCACGTTGATATCCGCGTGGTGCGGGCTGTTGAGGAGGAGATCGCTGTTTTTCCTTCATCAGCCGTGCTCGAGATCAAGCAGAGCCGCGAGGCGGAAAAGACCTTTCTGTCGGGCCGGGGCTTCCCGGTGCCGAAATTCTGGATACTGAAGGACGGGAAGGGTCTTGACGCCCTGGCCGGAAAACACGCCCTGGTCGCGAAGCTCTCACGGGGCGGGTATGATGGGAAGGGCCTTTTTATCATCAAAACGCCGCATGACTACGAGGCTGTCCGCGCGGACCTGGCCCAGGACGTGGTTGCGGAGCAGTTCGTCCCTTTTGAAAAAGAGATCTCCGTGGTCTGCGCCCGGGACCGGCATGGCAACACGGCCTTTTTCCCGGTTGTCGAGAACGTGCATGACAACGGCATCCTGCTGTCCACGCTGGCGCCGGCTCGGATCGACGCGTCAGTCGCTGCGCGGGCCCAGACTATCGCGCAGGAACTTGCCCATGCCCTGGACCTCGTGGGTGTTCTGTGCGTGGAGCTGTTCCTGACGAAAGAAGGGGACCTGCTCATTAATGAATTCGCTCCCCGGCCCCACAATTCCGGCCACTATTCCATGGACGGCTGCGACATCTCCCAGTTCGAGATGCTGCTGCGAGTCCTGGGAGGCCTGCCCCTGCCCCGGCCCCGGCTGCTCTGCCCCACGGGTATGCTGAACATTTTCGGTGTTGATCCGGCCGGGATCGATCTTGGCCGTCTCCTGGCCATTGAGGGGACGAAGCTGCATCTCTATGGCAAGAAGGACGTGCGTGACAGGCGGAAAATGGGCCATGTGAACGTTCTGGCCCGTACCGTGGACGAAGCAATCGACAAACTCGACCGGATAAAAAGCATAGTGTATCCCAATGCAGGCGGATGACGGGGATACCGCTTCCGGGCGAAGAATAATTTCAAGCAGCTACTCAGGCCGGCCACTCATGTTGCTGCCTTGTATGTTATAAGGCCTTGAATTTCCGCGCCGCCGGTACTTTGCCCCGTTCGAGAAAGCCTCCGATCAAAATCGAAACACTTCCTTGGTTGACGATTCCCTCTAAAAATACTATAGTAGGGCCACCTTCAGTCCTGACGGGCTGAAGCATCTTACCCCAGGAGCGTGACCCCGTGACAGAGACACCCGACCCTATTGTTCAGCCTGTTTCGAGCGGAGCGGCGCTCTCGATCATCCCGCTCGGCGGTGTCGGCGAGATCGGGCTCAACATGACCGTGCTCGAGTACGGGGACGACATCATCGTGATCGACGCGGGGCTCATGTTCCCCGATGCCGAGATGCTCGGCGTGGACATCGTGATCCCCGACTTTACCTACCTGCTTGAGAACCGGCAAAAGGTCCGCGCCGTCGTGCTCACCCACGCTCATGAGGACCACATCGGCGCGCTCCCGTTCCTGCTCAAGGAGCTCAAGATCCCGATCTACGGGACGAAGCTCACCCTCGGCTTCGTGAAGGAGAAACTCAGGGAGCACGGCCTGGATTCCGAGGCCGAGCTAATCATTGTGAAGCCCCGGGACACGGTCACCCTCGGTTGCTTCCAGGTCGAGTTCATCCGCGTGACCCACAGCATCGTGGACGGCTGCGGCCTCGGCATCACCACGCCCGTTGGCCGCGTGGTGCATACGGGCGACTTCAAGATCGACCCCACGCCCGTGGACGGGGAGATCATGGACCTGCGCACCTTTGCGGAGTACGGCGACAAGGGCGTCCTTGTGCTCATGTCGGACAGTACGAACGCCGGCCAGGGCGGCTACACCTTCTCGGAGAAGGAGGTGCGGCGCGGGCTTGAGGACATCTTCCACCGCGCAGGCGGCAGGATCGTGGTCGCAACCTTCGCCTCGAACATCCATCGGGTGCAGCAGATCATCGACGTGGCCGTGATGCACAACCGGAAGGTGATCCTGAACGGCAGGAGCATGATCGCCAACGCCCAGATAGCGCTTGATCTCGGGTATCTCAAGATGCCGCCCGACACGTGGCTCAAGATCGGCGCGCTCAAGGACCTGCCGGACGACCAGGTCGTCATGATCACCACCGGCAGCCAGGGCGAGCCCATGAGCGCTCTCTCCCGCATGGCCGCGAACGAGCACAAGAATTTTCAGATCAGGAAAGGCGACACCATCGTGCTCTCGTCCAAGATGATCCCGGGGAACGAGCGGGGCATCACGCGGATCATCAACCATTTGTTCAAGCGCGGGGCGGAGGTGTTCTACGAAAAGGTGTCAGAGATCCACGTCTCGGGCCACGCATCCAAGGAAGAGCTGAAGCTCATGCTGAACCTTATCAGGCCGAAATACTTCATCCCCGTCCACGGCGAGTACCGGCACCTCGTGTACCACTCCCAGCTCGCCCGGAAAGTGAACATTCCCGAAGAGAACATCTTTATCATCGAGGACGGCGAGGTCGTTGAGTTCACGGCGGAATCAGGGCGCCGCGCGGGGCGTGTCAATGTAGGCAGGGTGTACATCGACGGCAAGACCGCGGGTTCCACGGCGGATGCGGGCGTGGATACGGTGGTGCTCCGGGACCGGATGAAGCTGGCCCATGACGGCGTGGTGATCGTGATCCTCGGCATCGAGAAGAGCACGGGCAGGGTGGTTTCAGGTCCGGACATCGTGTCGCGCGGTTTTGTGTTCGAGGA
>JANONA010000275.1:0-1859 GCA_031420575.1 Nitrospirota bacterium
GTTCTCACCGGCGTTTTTGCGGTGCACCCTGATCCACGAAAGGAGGAAAAATCATGCGTGCCCACGAAGGAAGCCGCGGCCAGCCTCATGCTTCTCATATTCAGCCGCGGGTTCACCAGCCAGGCATACCCGCGATACAGAGCTGATGGCGCGCGTCTGTTCAAAATGCGGTATGTATAAAATTTCCCCAGGGCGCTGAACCGGGCATGAAAATCCTCGGACGCCTCTTCCGAGCTCAGCACCCTGATATCCCGCGGCAGCAAATGATTTAACGCCGGCGCCCAGGCCTTCGGCGGGATGCCGCTTGCAGTCCTGAAGTTCGCAACATGCCCCAGGGCATGCACTCCCGCGTCCGTACGACCGGATGAATAAGTCTTTATTTCCTCACGCGTAAGCGTATTGAGCGCCTGTTCAAGCGTATCCTGGATCGTCGGTTTTCCACTCCCTTTCTGCGACTGCCAGCCGTGGTAGTTCGTACCGTCGTATTCAAGGATGAGTTTGATGTTTCGCATCTACTGTTTACTGTCTCCCGTCTCCTGTCTACTGTTCTCTGTTCTCTGTCTTCGGCCGGGACATGAGCGCCCGCGCGTAGGTCAGTGGAGTGGTGCGAAGATTAGCCATTCCGAAAAACGATTATCTCATAAAGCCCTGGGGATTTCAAGGCATTGTTATTCGTCCATAAATGAGGCCTCCCCATCCGTGAAAGATGGGGAGGTCCGGTGATCAGCTTATAATTTTCCGCTCAGTTGCAGATCTTCGGAAAAAAGCTTTGCAGCCCCTTTCGCCGCGCAGAAGCTCCCGCACATGGTGCAGGAATCTTCATGTTCGGGCATGCGGCTTTTGCGGATCGCCTTTGCCTCCTCGGGATAGAGAGCAAGCTTGAACTGCTTTTCCCAATCGAGGTCCCTGCGCGCCTTGCTCATCTCCTTATCGCGCACCCTTCCCTTTTCGGGATACTTGTTCATATCGCCGATATAAGCCGCGATCTTTGCCGCCTGCACACCCTGCCGAACGTCGTCCTCATTGGGGAGCGCCAGATGCTCGGCAGGCGTAATGTAACAGATCAGGTCCGCGCCATAGCGGCTCGCTTGCGCAGCGCCGATGGCCGAGGTGATATGGTCGAACCCCGGCGCCACGTCGGTGGATATGGGACCGAGCATATAGTAGGGAGCGCCGTTGCTCATCCGCTTCTGGAGTTGGATGTTCCCCTCGATCTCGTCCAGGGGCACGTGTCCCGGCCCTTCAACCAGCATTTGGCATCCCATTTCCCTGCCGAGCTCCGCGAGCTCGCAGTTGATGATCAGTTCCTGTATCTGCGCCCGGTCGGAAGAATCGTGGATTGCCCCTGCTCTGAGGCCGTTACCAAGCGAGAGGACAACGTCGTATTTTTTCAGGATCGAGACAACGCGATCGAACTTCGCATACAATGGATTCTCCCGGTTATTGGCAAGCATCCAGGCCACCATGCTGACCCCGCCCTTGCTCACTAAGCCGCCGTAGCGGTACCCCTGCTTTCTGAGACGCTCGATGGTATAAAGGTTGATCCCGCAGTGGACCGCCATGAAGGCGATCCCGTCAACGCACTGCTGTTCGATCAGGTCAAACAGCATTTCTTCATCAAGCTTGTTCGGATCGCCGTACTTCCGCCCTGCCTCGCAAAAAGCCTGGTACAAAGGAACGTTCCCGACCGGGAGATTCACCGCCGCGATCACTTCGCGCCGCACGCGGTCCAGGTCGCCTCCCACCGAGAGTTCCATGAGCGTGTCAGCGCCCGCGGACTCTGCGACTTTCGCCTTCCTGATCTCCGCTGCATAGTCGATAATATCCGACGACGTGCCGATCGAAGCATTCACCTTCGT
>JANONA010000276.1:0-3057 GCA_031420575.1 Nitrospirota bacterium
CGAATGTCCAGTTCGGCGAAGGCGGCGCAGGCTCGTATTCAGACGGGAAGCTGTTTTCCCGGAAAACGAATAACGAATATATCAACAAGGTGCTGGATACGTTCATCAAGTTCGGCGCGCCTGAAGAAATAGGGTATGTCAATAAGCCCCATCTGGGAACGGACGTGCTGTGCGGGATCGTCCGCAATATACGGAACTATATCCTCGAACAGGGCGGGGAGATCCATTACCGCTCCAAAATGACGGACATTCTTCTGGCGGACAATGCCGTCGTCGGCGTGATCATAAACGGAGAACAGGAATATCAATGTTCGAGCCTCTATCTTGCCGTGGGACATTCAGCGCGAGATACCTTTGCAATGCTTCATGCCAAGGGCATTGTTCTTGAGCAGAAGCCAATGTTCGTTGGCGTGAGAGTAGAGCATCCGGTGGGGCTCATCAACCAGATGCGCTATGGCGATAAATACAAGGACTTCGCCGCTATCGGGGCCGCTACCTATTCGATGAATTACACTGATAAACAAATAAAAAGGGGCGTGTATACCTTCTGCATGTGCCCGGGCGGCGAGGTGATGAATGCCTCCTCCGAACAGGGCATGCTGGTCGTGAATGGCATGAGCTACTCCCGCAGGGCATCGGCATTCTCGAATGCTGCCCTCGTCGTAACCTGCCAGACCGACGATTATTGCTCAACCGATCCACTGGCCGGGATCGAGTTCCAAAAGGATATCGAGCGAAAGGCGTTTCACGCAGGTGGAGGGAAGTGGTGTGTCCCTGCTCAGAATCTGCTGGATTTTTTGAACAAGAAGGCCTCAGCTCGGTTAAATGAAAATTCCTGTGCTACGGGAACGGCAGCGGCGGATATGCACGGGATATTCCCCGCGTTCGTGAACGATGCGCTCGTGGCTGCTTTCAGGACCTGGGAAAAGGCCTATCCGTCATTTGTTTCCGCTCATGCCATATTGATAGGCGCGGAAACAAGAACGTCGGCCCCTCTCAGGATCACGCGCAGCGAAAAATTTGAATCTGTGAACATCAAAAACCTGTACCCCATCGGAGAAGGCTCCGGCTATACCGGCGGGATAACGAGTTCGGCTGCTGATGCGATCCGGGCGGTGGAAGCTGCTCTGGCAGCCATCTAACATGGCCGACAAATGCGTATTCAATTACCAATAAGTTCGCAGAATTCGATATGCTGGAATGCTCGTTTCTGCTATACTCTTCCATGCCATGCCGCAAAAAATGATTGAGCGTTTTCCCAAAGCACTTAGCTGTAACGTTTAATGTTGACGGTAAAGATTTGACCCACGTCGCTTTGGTGCCTTGTCGCTTTGGGAGACAGCGGTGTGCAGTGAGACGGTGCATCCGGCCTGACTCTATACGGTCCTACAAACTGGTTAATAGAGGAGCGTCATATGCAAACAATATTGGGAGCGGGCGGCGTAATCGGAACGGAACTGGCAAAAAGCCTCCCTCAATTCACCGACCGGATCAGGCTGGTGAGCCGTCATCCCCGAAAGGTCAATGCGAGTGATGAGCTCTTTCCAGCCGATCTCCTCGCTTCCCCTCTGGATGCTGCGGATGGCAGGACTCTTCAGCGGGGTCATCAGGGAAAGCGTGGAAATGCTGTATCAAAATGATTCAGACTATCTCTTTGACAGCAGCAAGTTCGACAAGGCCTTCGATTTCAAGACGACAAGCTACGAATAGGGAGTCAAAGAGACCGTGCGTTCCATGAGATGATGCCTCTGCTGAGCTCGCGAAAAGAGCTACCTGTGGTATGAGTGTTGACGGAGAAGGGGCCGGTAAAGATTCTACCCAGAGTGGAGAATATCAAAATACAAGATGTGACCCTATGAGGTTCTCTATGAGGTTCTATGAGGTTCCCTATGAGGTTCTCTATGAGGTTCTATGAGGTTCTATGCAAGATGTGACCCTATGAGATTCTGAGATTCTATGAGATTTCCCCTATGAGGTTCCTCAACCGTAAAGGGCTCCTATAGCGTCGAGTATGGTGATAGCACGACCAAGATATCTCTCAGCCAGCTTGATGGACCTTTCGCCAGCTCAAACGGTCTCACCTGCCCCCTCTCGAAAACCTTGTAAAAATATAAGTTTTGTAGTACCCTCTTAGCTTAGGATTCGAAATCGGACTTCAGGCGAATTAAGAGGCTAAAAAGAAATGACATCAGCCATCAAAGACAACTGGAACCGCGGCAAGGTTGGCGACTTCCTGAAAGACTGCCTCAAAGAGGGCACCTCACTGTCATTTGTGTCGGCATACTTCACGATTTACGCCTATGATAGGCTGAAGGACCAGCTTCATAATATTGATCATCTCTACTTCCTGTTCGGCGAGCCTCGTTTCGTTAAGAGTATAGATACTGACCGGACCGACAAGAAAGCATTCAAGCTCGAAGATGAAAAGCTTGCCCTTAGCAACCGTCTTGGGCAAAAGCGTATTGCGAAGGCGTGTGAAGAGTGGATCAGAGCCAAGGTATCAATCAAATCTGTAAGGCAAAGCAACCTTCTTCACGGAAAAATGTACTATATCGACGATGACGGCAGGAAGCGAGCACTCGTAGGCAGCTCGAATTTCACTGTCCGCGGTCTGGGATATGGTTCAAATCCGAACATTGAATTGAATTTGGAAGTTGCAGATGACCGTGACCGGGGAGAATTGAAACAGTGGTTCGATGAGATTTGGAACGACGAGAAGCTGGTTGAGGATGTAAAGGAAGCTGTTTTAAACGATCTCGCCAAACTGTATGCAAATCACTCTCCCCAGTTCATCTATTACTTGACGCTGTACAATCTGTTCAAGGATTTCATTGACGGCACTCGCGATATAGACGAAACTCTCCGCCAGGCGGCGCTTCCCGACACTCATGTCTGGCAAAAGCTCTTTTCGTTCCAAAGGGACGGAGCCAAAGCAGCCATTAACAAGATTCTTGCCAACAACGGATGTATTCTTGCCGACAGTGTCGGTCTCGGCAAGACGTTCACCGCTCTTGCTGTTATCAAATACTTCGAACTGAAAAACGAGCGCGTACTGGT
>JANONA010000277.1:0-5545 GCA_031420575.1 Nitrospirota bacterium
GGGAATAATTCTGAAGAATTTCGTCTTCCGAAACTCCGGACACAAGAAGCTCGAGAACAAATTCAACCGGGATTCTGGCGCCTTTAATGATCGGCTTTCCGCCCAGTATGTTTTTATTTGCAATGATACTTCCATGATTCATCTCCCTGATTCTGTACGCAGGTCGTCAATTCAGGCAAAAAGCACGGAAACCTGGCCGGTCTTACGAGACCGGGAAGCAGTCTTGACAACGATCTGAACGTCACGACCCAACAGGGTAAGACACTCAAGCATCTTGGATTCCGAGATACCGCGAAACCGGCCACGAAGCATATGAGAAAGTTTAGGCTGAGGCATACCAAGCAGTGCTGATGCCTGTATCTGTGTCAATTTTCGCAGTTTGATGATCTCGGCAATTTTTGTTGCAAGTTGCGCCTTGACTAACATTTCTTCAGCATCAGCAACGCCAAGATCGGCATACACGTTCATACTGCCCTTTTCAATTTTGTTCATAATTCCACTCCTTACGAATGCAGGCGGGCCATCTTCAGCCGCTCCTCAATCATGTCCTTATCCTGTTTTGATGTTTCAATACCTTTACGTGATTTCTTTTGAAAACAATGTAAGACATAGACACCCTTGTTGAATTTCACGGTATACACCGCGCGGTATGTGTTGCCGTCATCATCTTCCACGACCTCTAACACTCCAGCTGATCCGAACCCTTTGAGAGGCTTGGCGTTCGGATGCTTATGACCGGATTGCGCCAAATAAAGGGCGTAGCCTGCAACATCGACTACCTGTTCCGGCATTTGCAGAAGATCTTTTTTGGCCGATCCTACCCGGAATAAGGGTTTTAATTACTGTTCTCTCCTAACGACATTATACCTAAATGGGTATAAATACGCAATCTAAAAATCATCCAAATTCTCCCAATGCCTTCACCTGAACCTATAGGTTCCCATAGGTTCTCTGGCGACTAGTTCTCGCTCGAATTCAAGGAGAAAGACTTGACCCTATCGCTCCTGAGCCTGGAATAGGTGCATCGCATTGAGCTTCCGCTGGAGCTGGTCCATGTACAGATACACGACCGGAGTGACGTAGAGGGTCAATGTTTGCGAAAAAAGAAGTCCGCCGACCACGGCAAGGCCAAGTGGACGGCGCGATTCAGCCCCTGCTCCGAAACCGAGGGCGATGGGCAGGGTGCCGAGAAGCGCGGCCATGGTGGTCATCATGATGGGCCGGAACCGGACGAGGCAGGCCTTAACAATGGCGTCGTGGGGCGTTGCCGCCTCCTTGCGCTGCGCATCGAGGGCGAAGTCGATCATCATGATGCCGTTCTTCTTGACAAGACCCACGAGCAGGATGATTCCCACGAAGGCATAGACGTTCAGGTCTTTCCCGAAGAGCATCAGGGTCACGATCGCCCCGAAGCCGGCAAAGGGCAGTGCCGACAGGATCGTGAGCGGATGGATGAAACTCTCGTATAAGATGCCAAGCACGATGTAGATCACCAGGATAGCGGCAAACAGCAGGATGCCCAGACCTTTCATGGATTCCTCGAAGGCCTGGGCCGTGCCTTGGAAGCTCGTGGAGATGGATGCGGGAATCGTGTCCCGTGCGGCCTTGTTCACGGCCTCCACGGCGGTTCCCAGGGATACGTCGGGACGGGTGTTGAACGAGAGCGTGACCGCCGGCAGCTGGCCCAGGTGGTTCACCGACAAGGGGCCCATGCTCTGGGAAAGCTTTGACACGGTCCGGAGCGGGACAAGCTGGTTGTCTGACGAACGGATATGCAGCAGCGAGAGCGAGGCCGGATCCTGCTGGTACTCCGGCTCCAGTTCCATCAGCACACGGTACTGGTTATTCGGGGCGTAAATGGTCGTTATCTGCCGGCTGCTGTACGCGGCCTGGAGCGCTGTCTGCAGTTGTGTCGCGCTGATGCCGAGGGCCGAGGCTTTATCGCGGTCGATCTCCACGTTCACCTGGGGGTTCTTGATCTGCAGGTCGCTCGTCACGTCCTGCAACATCGGCATCTCCCGCATCTTCGCCTCAAGCTTGGGCGCATTCTCGTAAAGCTCGTTGATATCAGGGCTCTGAAGCGTGAACTGGTAGAGACTCTTGGTGATCGTTCCGCCCAAGCGTATCGGCGGCGGGTTCTGCAGAAACGCCAGAATCCCGGGGACCTGGCTGAGCTTGGGTCTGAGCTGCTGGATCACCTGGTCCACGTGCAGCTTTCGCTCGGAGCGCGGTTTGAGCCGAATGAAGAAACGGCCCTGATTTCCCGATGAACTGGCGCCGCCTGAACCTGCGTTCGACATAAAGGCATCCACGTTCGGGTCCTTGAGCACGACGGCGGCCAGGGCCTGCTGGTGCCGTTTCATTGACTCGAACGAGGTGCCTTGCGCCGTTTCCGTGATAATGGCCAGCTGGCCCGTATCCTCGCTCGGGAGAAAACCCTGCGGCATGATCAGGAAAAGTACCACCGTTGCAAAAAGAATGATCCCGGATACGATCATGGTGGCCGGACGATACCGGAGCACGGAGGTCAGGGTCTGTTCATAAAAATGCAGCATGTTGGCGAAGAAGCGTTCCGAGGCCTGGTAAAGTCTGCCGTGCTGTTCGTTCCCGTGAGGACGCACGAACCGGCTCGCCAGCATGGGGATGAGCGTCAGGGCGACAAAACCGGAGATCAGGATCGCCATGCCGATGGTGATTGCGAATTCGTGCAGGAGCTTTCCCATGATGCCGCCCATGAAAAACACCGGGATGAAGACCGCCACTAATGAGATGGTCATGGACAGGATGGTGAATCCGATCTCCTTGGAACCCTTGAGCGCGGCCTCCATGACGGTCTCGCCCTTCTCGACATGCCGGATGATGTTCTCGAGCATCACGATGGCGTCGTCCACCACGAACCCGACGGACAGCGTGAGCGCAAGGAGGGACATGTTGTTCATACTGAAATCGAGGACATACATGACGGCAAAGGTCCCGACAATGGACAGGGGAAGCGCCAGACTCGGGATGACCGTTGCCGAAAGGTTCCGGAGGAACAGGAAGATCACGAGCACGACGAGGCAGACCGTGAGGATCAGGGTGAACTGTACGTCATGCACGGAATCGCGAATTGATTCCGACCGGTCGAACAGAATGTCCAGGTTCACCGCAGCGGGCATTTGCTGGCGGAACGTGGGAATGAGCTTCTTGATGGAAGCCACGACCGCCACCGTGTTCGTACCGGGCTGGCGCTGGATCGCCAGAACAACGGCCCGCGTGTCCTTGAACCAGCTTGCGACCTTGTTGTTTTCCACGCTGTCGATCACGCTGCCCAGTTCCTGGAGCCGCACGGGCGCGCCGCCGCGATAGGCCACGATAATGGGACGGTATGCCTTGGCGTCCAGGAGCTGGCCTGTTGACTGTATGGTGAACGCCTGGTTCGCGCCTTCAAGCGTGCCGGTCGGAAGGTTCACGTTCGCACGCGCGACCGCTCCGGCCACTTCGTCGATTCCGAGCCCTTTGCTTGCCAGTGCGCGGGGATTAAGCTGCACGCGCACGGCGTATTTTTGTGACCCGAAGACCTGCACCTGGGCCACACCGCTCACCATGGAAATGCGCTGGGAAATGATGGTCTGGGCGTAATCGTCCACTGCCGAGAGGGGCAGTGTGGGTGAACTGAGGGCAAGAAAGAGCACGGGAGAATCAGCCGGGTTCACCTTGCGGAAGGACGGCGGGCTCGGCATGTCTTCCGGCAGCTGGCGCGCCGCGGACGCGATGGCCGACTGGACATCCTGAGCCGCGGCATCGATGTCCCGGCTTATGTTGAATACGATCGTTATCCTGGTGTTTCCCTGGGTATTGGCCGAGCTCATGGAGTCGATGCCCGCGATGGTCGAGAACTGCTTTTCCAGCGGCGTGGCCACGGCCGAGGCCATGGTCTCGGGGGAAGCGCCGGGCACGTTCGCGCTCACCTGGATCGTGGGGAAATCAACATTGGGCAGGTCCGAGACCGGCAGGAGCCGGTAACCGGCGATGCCCGAGAACAGGATCGAGAGCATGACCAGGGTGGTCATGACCGGACGGCGTATGGAGAGTTCTGATATGTTCATGCGCTAACCTTTTTTTTCACACGCCTTCTTTTTCAACTTCTTACCTTCCCACCTTCTTACCTTCGGGCTTTTTCTCCTCAGGATTTTTTATCTCCACCTTCGCTCCCGGCACCAACCGGAGCTGTCCGTCGGTCACGACCTTTTCTCCTGCGGCCACGCCCTTGTCGATGATGGTCCAGGTCTGATAGGTTCTGCCGGGCATCACAACGCGGAACTCTACGGTCATGTCATCCTTGATCACATAGACGTACTGGCCCTGCTGGCCAGTCTGTACGGTCTGCGACGGTACGATGACCCGGTCCCGTTCCAAGGTCAGCGTCAGGATAACGTCCACGAACTGTCCCGGCCAGAGCCTTCGGTCGAGGTTCTTGAAGGTCCCTTTGAGCTTGATGGTCCCCGTTGTTCTGTCCACGGCATTGTCGATAAAGGTCAGCTCTCCCCGGACGGGCTGCTTTTCATCGCCGGGGATGATCGCTTCGACCTGGAGTTTGCCCCGGGCCGAATATTTTTTTACGTCCGCGAGATTTTGTTCCGGCAGGGAAAAAGCGACATAGATCGGCACGATCTGGTTGATGGTCGTCAGCGCGAGATCGTTCGCTTTGATGAGGTTGCCCACATTGACGAGTACGCTGCCGGCGCGGCCGTTGATGGGCGACTTGATGCTGCAGTAGGAAAGCTGGAGCCTGCTGTTCTCGACAGCGGCCCGGTCCGCGTCTACCACGGCGGCCAGGGTGTCGGCATTGGCCCGGAGCTGGTCGTACTGGTCCTTGGCAACGTAGTCCTTCTGCACCAGGATGGCGTACCGTTTGGCCTGCTCCTCAGCATTTTTTGCCTGCGCCAGGTCGCGCGCAAGGTTCGCTTCAGCCTGCCTGAGGGCGGACGCGTAAGGGGCGGGGTCTATCTTGAACAACAGCGAGTCTTTGGTAATTTCCTGCCCTTCCCGAAAGTACACCCCCTCCACTTCTCCGCCGACCAGGGCTTTGATCGATACGGTATTAAAGGCTTCGACGTTCCCGATGGTCTTGAGCTGCAGCGGAATATTTTTTCGGTCAGCGCGTTCGGCGACCACGGGAACGACCTTCGGCGGAGGTTGTTTGCCCTTGGAGCAGGCGGTTGACGTAGCCACGGCAAAGAGCGCCATCAGGAATAGTGGTCCGGTATTGGACCATATACGGTTATTGCTTTTATTCATGCCTTTCCTCTCCGGTGGTTACCGTGCGCCCATGGCCTGCTCGATGCTCGCCTGCGCGATCTTGTAGCTGTAGAGCGCGTTCGTATACGCAGCCTGGGCATTGGTGTACGCTGCAAAAGCATCAGTGACCTCAAGGGGACTGCCGACGCCCGCCGCATACCGGCCGTTCGCGAGGTCCAGGTTCTCCCGGGCCTGCTGCACGGCGAGCTCCGCGGTGGCGATGCTGTCGTTTGCCTGCTGCAGGTTCAGGTAGGCTGATTGGATG
>JANONA010000278.1:0-2983 GCA_031420575.1 Nitrospirota bacterium
CAAAAAACCCTAATTCAAAACATCACGGTATAGATCCCAAGCGTATAGTTCAGTGGAAAGAACGCTGGAATATACTCAAGTTATTTGAAAGCTAAAGTCAGACAACCAAGAACAACCAAGGGCCGTAGTAACTCAGAGTGCATTAACGTCGCCATCATTATTAAATGAGTACTATTCAAACATCGCAAATTGCATTGCCCGGCATAGACCGACTTCAGGCAGCTGTTGAGCTGTTAGCTATGGCAGGTGTTGAAGAGCGTGGCGCTGTGTTCACACGCCGGGAGGTGGTCGAGTTCATCCTGGACCTGACAGGCTACATGACCACTGTCGCTCTCCACAAGAAACGGCTGTTGGAGCCATCGTTCGGGGACGGCGCGTTCCTTCTTGTTGCAGTAGAACGACTGCTCGAATCTTACAAGTCACATGCAACGAAGCATGCCGACCCTGTTGCCGATCTCAGAGACTCCATCCGTGCAATCGAACTGCATCGAAAGAGCTTCATTGAAACTCGCTTGAAGCTTAGGAGCCTGCTTAGAGAAAATGGCATAGCTAACACTGCCACTGAAGAATTGCTCGATGCGTGGTTGATTCAAGGTGATTTTCTGCTCACAGAATTTCCATTTCATTTTACTCATATCGTCGGCAATCCTCCATACGTTCGGCAGGAATTGATTCCTGCTGTGCTGCTTGCAGAATATCGGCATCGATTCGATACTCTCTACGATCGGGCTGACCTGTATATTCCCTTTATCGAGAAATCATTAAACCTGCTGGAGCCGAAGGGCTCTGTCGGGTTCATCTGTTCTGACCGGTGGATGAAAAACAAGTACGGTGGGCCACTACGCAAGATGGTGGCGCACGGGTATCATCTGAAATACTACGTGGACATGGTGGATACCGACGCATTTCATTCCGAGGTGAGCGCATACCCGGCCATTACGGTGATCTCGCGTGAAATATCGGAAGCCACGCGCTTAGCCCATCGTCCGCAGGTTGATAAGGATACGCTTGTTAAGCTCGCACATGACATGTGCGCCAGATCATTAAAGTCGAACAACGGTGTACATGAAGTATCCGGGATCATGCACAGCAGTGAACCATGGGTCCTTGAATCGTTCGATAAGCTTGCTGTTTTACGACGACTTGAAGCGACCTATCCGACCCTGGAAGAGGCCGGGTGCAAAGTCGGCATCGGGGTTGCGACAGGCGCGGATAAAGTTTATGTCGGCACCTATGACGAGCTTGATGTGGAGCGAGACCGCAAGCTGCCGCTGGTCATGACTATGGATATCCGGGCTGGCAAGGTGGAATGGAACGGCAAGGGCGTCATCAACCCTTTTGACGATGATGGCGGCCTGGTGAACTTGAAAAAATATCCGAAGCTCGCAGTATATTTAAACCGGCATAAGACGGTGATCTGCAATCGGAATGTCGCGAAGCGGAACAGCGACCGCTGGTACCGGACCATTGACCGGATCACGCCATCAATCACGCACATGCCTAAACTTCTTATCCCCGATATCAAGGGTGAAGCAAATATCGTGTATGAAGAAGGAAGATTTTATCCCCATCACAACCTCTATTACATTACATCCGATACGTGGGATTTGAGGGCGCTTCAGACTGTGCTTCTTTCGGACATCACCCGTCTTTTCATCACGACCTATTCCACGAAGATGCGGGGAGGATATCTGCGGTTTCAGGCCCAGTATCTGCGGCGCATCCATGTTCCTCATTGGAAAGATGTTCCGGAAAAGTTAAAAGCGAAATTGAGAGCTGCCGCTGAAAAAAGAGATATCGCGGCATGTAACGCTGTTACCTTCGATCTCTACAAATTAACGCCCGAGGAACGAAGCACCGTCGGGCAAGTTGACGATAAGGGAGTGGACAATGCCGCTTGATCTTGCTGATTATGAAGCCAAGGCCCGTAGCGCTGTAAGAAAATTCTGGTCGGGCAGGAAAAAAGCTGCTAAAAAACAGCTTACGCGCGGAAAGGCCGATCAGGGTGAACGGGGTGCGGTAACCGCAGGCAGCAACATGAACGGGTTCATTGATTTGGTTGTGGATATCGTTCATGCCAACGGACTTGTCGACGCCGATATTATGCTGCAACGCAGACTACTCACGCTCCCCGGCTTTTTCCGTCCTACAAAGTTATGGGACTTGCTTGTGATGAACAAAGGAAGGCTGGTTGCTGCGATCGAGTTTAAATCACAGGTCGGCCCGTCGTTCGGCAACAATGCCAATAACCGTTGCGAGGAAGCGCTTGGGACTGCGGTTGATTTTAAAACTGCATTTCGCGAAGGGGCTTTTGGCGAGAGTAGAAAACCCTTTGTAGGGTATTTGATGCTTCTCGAAGATGCCCCTGCTTCCCGAAAAGCTATAGCGGACGTATCGCCAAACTTCCCTTTATTCCCGGAATTCCGAGGCGCTTCATATTCGGAGCGGTACAACATTCTGTGCAAGAAGCTGATGTCGGAGGAACTCTATACAGCCGCCGCCGTTATTCTCTCTCCTCGTACTGCTGTCAAATCCGGCGTGTATTCAGAGATGAGCGCTGTGACCGGGCTTAAATCATTTGTTAAGACGCTCGCGGCATACATTACTGCTGAAGCAACGCCGTAAGGGGATACAGATTGGTGAGTCTATGCAAACGGTGAAAACTTTGGAAAATCGTTATGGAAAAGAGCGTGAGATGCAACGGATTCCCGTTGCGCTATCGAACGGTAAAGAGATCAAGTTTTTGCCGGGCAGGCAGAATGTATTGCTAAAGAAGGTCCTTGCTGATTTTTGCTCGCTTTATACCCCGGCCGGGCATGTACTCTATGCAAGCGACACTAAAGAGAAATGGTCATATCTCGATTCCGATGCTCTTGCGGAATTGGGACTCGCTATCGAAGAACATGGGAAAATGCCGGATATCGTGGTGCATGACCTTGAGAAAAAGCGGCTCTTTCTTATTGAAGCGGTAGGCAGTCACGGA
>JANONA010000279.1:0-8783 GCA_031420575.1 Nitrospirota bacterium
CTGATGTCTTCCACCAGATAGGTGTCAAGGATTACGTCGCCTCGTTGATAGACTTTGATTTGCTTTGCTTCCGACATTTAGAACTTTCCAAAGAACGCCGTAATGTCGAAGTGAACGGTGCGCTTCTCGCCGCTCGGGAAACTGATCGAAAACCACTCAATTCGTCGGCTCGCCTGAGTGCCATGGCCTCGCATCTCGATCTTCCAGTCCTTATCCATCAGACCCATGACCACCTCCGCACCGTGCTGTGATAATGTCAAAACAATACTATAAATACCCGTAAAAGTCCAGAAAAGAGAGGGCGTTAATGCAGCGTCAACCGCATAAATTGCTCATTGTACGTTTCGGAATGCCGCCGGTGTTCATTCCAGTTCGCACTGTATAATTGCGCCAACGCGGAAGACCGTACGATCAACAGATTTTCAGCATTGCTTTCCTCAGCCGCTTTCGTGAAATTGAACGAGCCCGTGATGACCGTCAGTTTATCAATTATCATGACCTTGTTGTGCGCGATTGCATGGGCACGATCTATGAAAGTCGGGATTCCGCTCTGCGACGTGTAAGCGGCTGCGGACTGCCTGGCCGTCCTCTGTGACTTATCGAGAATGATTTGAATAGATATGCCTCTCGTATGCGCATCAGTTAGGGCTTTGGCGATCTCCTTGCTTGTGAATGAATAGGCCTGGACCAATATTTCCGACTTGGCTCGGTTGATTTCCGATAAAATTGCGTTAGTGCAGCCCCCTTTTGGGCTGAAATAAACCTGGGCTACGGCATTGATCAATACATCGTGGGACTGTGCGGATGCACACGATAGTGTGAGAAGCAGCATCACGACGGCGCAAAGTTCGATTGCCGATTTGACAACTATCCGCCCGCATTTAAGCATCCACCTGGTCCCCGCGCTTGATGGGATAAATATCTTCAACATATCGTCGCCATTAGTATAAAGACCGCCGGACGAACCGATTTCTTTCAAGGCATGAAAATAATAATGACTACTCAGCTATCGCAGAGCATTGCCTTTGTCCCCCGCTGGCGGGGGCAAGGGGGTGGAAGGGCATGTGGGCGTTACGAGACGGGACCGCCTCAGTCACGGGCTCCAAGAATTAGCTGCTTTGGCGTCGCAGCCAAGAACCACGGCAATTCAATATCAGAAAATAATCCACCCCCGTACCCCCGCCAGCGGGGGACAGAAGATGAAAAACAACTTCATAAGCTACGCGATTCGCCCGTGCCCCCGGCAGCGGGGGACAGAAGCAACAGTCGGTCGCGTCGCCCCCATTCTGAGCAGCTACATATAATATTAAGACTGACCACCGAGAGGAATAAGATTTATTGATAAACATGCCGGTTGTAGTATAATTCGCCTATGATTGAAAATGTGAACCTCATCATTCAACGATGCCTGGCCGGTGACGAAGAGGCTTGGAATACGTTTCATCGCGAGTATTCCGGCATAGCCCTGGCATTTCTTCGATGGAAATTTCCGTCTACTGCCGATGATCACGACGACATCATTCAAAGAGCGTTTACCAACCTGGTCTCGTCAGGGCTGAGGAATTTCAAGGGAACGACGAAGTATGAATTTCTCACCTATTTCAAAACAATCGTAAAAAACGAAGCGCTGCGCTGTATTGAGGATCAAAAAAGAAGAAGGGCCGGTTCACTTCACAATGAGCAATCCGAAAGCGAGGACGGTTCACCGATGCTGGATATTCCTGACCCGGATGCCGGCGCCCGTCCTGACCGGAGAGCGGAAGCGCGGGAGATGCTGACCTTCCTATCGAAAACCTTGAAGGAATACACATTGATTGACCAAGAGGTCTACCTGTTAAAATTGCGGGGGCGCATGGATAAGGAAATTTCTGCTATACTGGATATCCCGATGGGAACAGTTGCCGTCAAATATGCGAGAATCAAGAGCAGGTTAAGAGAAAAATACGATGGCCTCAGTTAAGATGGCTGAAAGAAAACTGTTAATTGGACGGTCTTAATAAGAGGGAAGGGGAAGCTATGGACGAGTTGAAAGCGAAAATATCCGACGCCTTTAATAATTTTGACGATCTAAAAACGCCCGCCTGCCTGGATGCCAAAACCGTTGGCATGTTTGCGGAACAAAAACTGGCGGACAAGGATATGGCGAAAGCGGAAGCTCATATTCAGTCCTGCCTCTATTGCCTCGGCCAATTGACCGAAATGAAGGAGTTGCTTTATCTGGCGTCTGAAGCAGAGTATGTTTCCACCGATCTTGAGAAGAAACTGACAAGCTTGTTTTCAAAGCGAGACAAATAGAAATAGCGCTTGCCCCGCCTTTTTCGCAAACGGAGGACTCTTCGCTCCTGCCTTTAGACCGTCAAGATAATCGCTACGCGCTCGCGAGGTACTCCTGTATCTTGTCCCTGACGGTCACGAAGATCCGCTCGAACCGCGCATCGTCCGACTCGAGGAGCGTGATCCTGAACCCTTTGAGGTTGCAGTTGAACCCGGTGAGCGGGACAACGCAGATGCCGGTGGCGGCGAGAAGATAGTACACGAACCGCTTGTCGAGCGCCACGTTGTTCGTTATCCTCTCGACCAGCTCCCTGACGGCCTGGTCCTTTACCAGCAGGGACTGTTTGCCGTTCAACGCGCCTTCCTCGAACATAATGGTCATATAGAACGCGCCGTTCGTCCGGTTCACGACAATCCCCGCGATGTTCTTCAGCAACTCGTAGGCGACGTTCGCGCGCCACTCATATTTTTTGTTCCGCTGCTCAACATGGGCCGGGTACCGCTTGTCCCCAAGGATCCGCGGGATCACCTTCTGCGGCAGCGTGGTGGAGCAGACCTCGAGCATCTTGACGTCCAGAATGCTCTTCACGTACTTCGTGAAGACCGGGTCGTTCTTCCGGTTGTACACCTCGATCCATCCGCACCGGGACCCGGGCCAGGGCAGTTCCTTCGAAATGCCCTTCATGGAAATGCCGCACACGTCGCCGATCACCTCCGCGAGCGGCGTCGCCTTTTTGCCGTTGTAGGCCATATTAATGTATATCTCGTCGCAGACAACGAACAGGTCGTACTCCCCGGCGATGGCCGTGATCTCCTGGAGGAGCTCTCGGGGATAGACCGCGCCGGTCGGGTTGTCGGGATTGATGATGAGGATCCCGGAGATCGCGGGGTTGTACTTCACCTTCATCCGGAGGTCGTTGACGTCGGGATACCACAGGTTCCTCGGGTCAAGGTTGTAGGAAATATATTCCGCGCCGGCGTGCGAGGCCTCGGCTGAGGAGTGCGTGCTGTAGGCCGGGCTTGGCCCGATCACGCGGTATTCCTTTTTGAGCTGGCCGTAGATCTTGCTGATCGCGTCGCCGAGGCCGTTGAAGAAAATAATGTCCTCTTTCGTGATCCTGGCGTTGCCGTTTTTATTCGCCCGCTGCGCCAAAAACTCACGCGTTTCCTCAAGGCCCTTGGTCGGAGAATACGCATAGGTGGAATCTTCGCGATTCGCCTCGATCACGATCTCCTTGATCCAGTCGGGGATCTTTTCCCCCTTCTGCACCGGATCGCCGATGTTCTCCCAGACGAGCTCGACGCCGAGCTTGCCGAACTCCTTGGCGACGGCCACGATCTCGCGGATCTCGTACTTGAGTTCGTCGGCGCCGATGGAAACGATGTTATTTCTCATGACCCCCCCTGTTGTGTTTTTCATATTACCAAATAACCTGGGGCTGAGTAAAGAGAATTATTGCGAAAAAAGCGGGGCGGGCAACAAAGAGTCAGCGTGTGTTCGGCTTTCTGTTCACGGAACAACGCACGATGCAGACGGCTCGCGCAAGCTCCAGGCATACCCATGAGTTAGGGGAGAGGCGGCAACGGGGCCTTTCTCATACCGGGGTTTTCGGGAGAACGGCAAATGTCCGACGCGGAAATAATCTTCTTGCCTTTCTGTAGCCTATAGGGTACAATTAAGCAATGATCGAGATTCGCAAGACAGAAGCGTTTGAACGATGGTTTGCGGGGCTACGGGACCGGATGGCGGTTGCTCGAATTAAATCCCGTATCGACCGGTTGCAGCTTGGTCTATTGGGCGATATAAAGCCGGTGGGAGAAGGCGTTTCGGAAATGCGGATTGACTGCGGTCCCGGCTATCGGATTTATTTCGTCCAGCGTGGCAGGGAATTAGTGATTCTACTGGCGGGCGGTGATAAACGCACACAGTCGCGGGATATTGAAAAAGCGCTGGAATACGCGCGAATGCGGTAGGGGGAACTATGAAAAAAGGAAAGCTCAAAACAACGAAATGGGATGTAGTGGATTACCTGAAGACGGACGAAGACATGGCGGATTACCTTGAAGCAGCCATGGAGGATGGCCATCCGGCTGTTATTGCCACTGCTATCGGGAATATCGCCCGCGCAAAGGGGATGACGCAAGTAGCCCGCAAGGCCGGGATCGGTCGCGTAAGTCTTTACAAAGCGCTTTCCCCAAACGGCAACCCGGAATTTGCCACTGTGCTCAAGGTTGTGAGAGCGCTTGGTTTGCGGCTGCATGCTACAACCTCACAATGAACATTTTCGGATCAGCGGATCTGAGCGTCCTTGAATATGTCGGGCAGAGTCTTCATTTTGTAATCTCCCCTCGGCAGGTCCCGCACCTCCCCGATGAGGATCACGTCCGGGTCTTGTCGCATGATGGCCCGCAAAGCGCGGGCATAGGTATAGCCGATATGGGGCATCAGCGCCCCCGGCGGTATCGCGCGCAACTTTTTTGAGAACCGCGGCCCGGAACGGAAGCGGAATATTACAACCGCCCTCTGATGACGCCCCCGCCGACAACAATATCGCCGTCATAGAATACCGCGGCCTGGCCTGGGCAGACACCGGTCACCGGATGATCGAACGCCGCGCGAACCTTGTCAACAGCCGGCGGTTCCAGTATTGCCGGGACAAAAGGCGATCGGTACCGGATTTTGACCGTGACCTTCAGGGGAAACCGGAGTTCATCGTTGTCGAAGAAATTCAGGTTTGATACCACCATGCCGTTGGTCTGGAGCTCGGACAATTTCCCAAGGACGACTCTGTTCGTGTCCGGTTCGATCCTCACCACATAGAGCCGCTCTTCCGCGGCAACGCCGAGATGCCTGCGCTGTCCCACCGTGAAGAACTCGATGCCGTCGTGTTTGCCGACGACTTTTCCATCGGTCATTATTATCTCACCGGACCGAAGCGACTCCGGTCCGTGCTCTTTCAGGAAAGCGCGATAATCATCGTCCGGCACAAAGCAGATTTCCTGGCTCTCGGGCCGTTCGGCGGCCGGAAGAGAGAGCTCGCGCGCAAGCGACCTCACCGCCGTCTTGCGCAGAGCGCCGAGCGGAAAGAGCACGCTTTTCATCTGGTCCTGCGTCATTCGATAAAGGAAATAGCTCTGGTCTTTTTGTTCGTCTATGCCTTTTTTGAGTTTAAAACGGGAAACGGCCGGATCGTATTCGATGCGGGCATAGTGACCCGTGGCAAGATGATCAAAACCGTTCGAGCGGGCGTAGTGCAGGAGCAGGTGGAACTTGACGAGCTCATTGCAAGTGATGCAGGGATTCGGCGTGCGGCCGTGTTGATACTCGGAAATGAAGTCGCGGATGACGTCCCGGGAAAATTCGGCTTGCGCGTCGATCATGCGGTGTGGAATGCCGAGGTGAGCGCACACGGCCTGTGCCGAGCCGATGTCGCAGCACAGCCCGGCTGTCAGCTTCATGGTGACGCCTTCAACCGCCAGGCCCTGTTTCAGCAGGAGCGCGGCGGCAACCGAGCTGTCAACGCCGCCGCTCATGGCGACAAGAACACGCTTTGTCATGGAAAACCTTTTTCATTCGCGGTAAAAATCAAACCTTCTTCCACTTCAGCGCCAGCAGCGTCACTGACCCAAGCATGAACAGTACCCCGCCCGCGAACGCCCAGACCACTCCAGGATCCCTGGCGATCACGAGAAGCGCGGCCGGACCTCTATCGAAGTTCAGGCTCTTGAGATGGATTCCCACACCCTTGTATAAGAGCGGCTTGTTCGGACCGAGCGTTCCGGTCTTTACCGGTGTGTTGTTCTCGAAGAGAGCTGCTTCCGCGGACCAGTCCAGCACATACCCGCGGGCATCGGTCGTAACGTGGATCTTTTGCAGATGCAAGGCCCTGTTTTCGGGCAAAGGCGCGTACGCGCCCTCCGGCATCATACCCGACAGTTTGTACCCCCAGCCCGCGCCGAGCAAATGCGCAAGCAGGATGAAGAGGAATCCGATGTGCACAATCTGCGGCGAGATGCGCAAGAGAAAGTCGGCCCGCGACCATTTGCCCTTGACCGCCTGAAGGCTGCACACTAATGTATTGATCGTGAGCAGCACGAGCGCCGCAAAAGCCGCGAAGAACCACCAGGTGTGCCGCAGATTGCCTGACGCCGTGTTGTCCACCCAACGGAGCAGTATCTGGTCGTTCATGGACAAGAAGACCTCCCGGTGCGCCGGCATCATATAAGCGCCGATAAAGAAAAAGCAGACGAGCGCGAAAAGCGTCCAGACCGTTGTCTTGAGCGAGAGGAAGAAGTTTTTCATAGTATTCAGCATTTAAAACTCATGGGAGCTTTTCATCAAAAGCCCCACGCCCACATAGGTGAACAGGACGATCGCAAAACCAATGATTCCCATCCACACCACCTTCGGCCCGGCCCACCCCCGCACGAGCCGCGCGTGCAGGTAGAGGCTGTAGAAGAACCACACGATCGTGGTCCAAAGCTCCTTGGGCGTCCAGAGCCAGTACGTGCCCCAGGCAAGAAAAGCCCAGATGCCGCCGAAGATCATGGCAACGGAGAACAGCACGTACCCCAGGAGCAGGCTTTGGTACTGACTGCTTTCGTCCGCCTGTTCACCGCGAAGCAAAAAGAGGACGCCGAAGATCGCGCCGACGGCAAAGAGCGCATAGGAGACGAAGGAGAGGATCACGTGGAGCTCGAACCAGATAGTCTTGAGCACCGGCGGCAGCGGTCCTTCCATGGATGGCGAGACGAGCGAGCCTGCCAGGAAGAGCAGGATCAACGGGATCGTGAGAAAAGAGAAATGATCGCGCTTCCTGTTCCATCCCGCGATGATATACACCGTGCCGATGGAAAAGGCGAGGAAGCCGAGGGTATCGTGCAGGCCGATCAGCGGGATTCTGCCGAAGCGCATCGCGGTGGATACGATGACCACGCTGTGCAGCGCAAGCGCCAACAGGATCAGCCGCGGACGGTAGAGCGCGAGGGGATACAGTATAAGGAGAAGAATTTCCATAAGGGTTGAACGCTTCGTATTATATCACGAAGTCTCACGTGCGCGAACAACTGTTTTTTTCAAAGAATCGAGTTGCGCAAAAACGCAAAAGGCATTCCGAATGTCCGGAATGCCTTTTGGAATGACGTTCTGCCTGAGCGATAAAAACTATTTCTTGCCGAGAATCGCTTCTTTTGCGGCCTTGGCCACGCGGAACTTTACAACCTTCTTTGCCGGGATCTTGATGGCCTCGCCGGTCTGGGGGTTCCTGCCCATGCGCGCCTTGCGCTGCACAAGCACGAGCTTGCCGAGACCCGGGAGCGTGAAGGCGTTTTTCGCCTCCTTGTACGCGAGCGCCGCCATGTCTTCCAGGATCTGTACCGCCAGTTTCTTTTTGATGTCCGCCTTCTTCGCGATGTAGTCTGCAATCTGAGCCTTCGTCATTGCCTTTGCCATAAACTTACCTCCTTGAGATTAAGAAACATAAAATTTCCAACTGCGCGCGGCAGGTTAGTTGCGCTGTATTCCGTGTATTCGAGAAAATTATATACACTCTAAAATAAAATAGCAAGAAGAATTTTACCATTTTAACGGGGGTATTTTCAGGGTAGGCCGTTTCGGCGCGCAAGGGGAGCGCATTGCGCAATTTCACGCTCGCGAAGAGCATCCCGGCATCGGGTGATCGTCGGGCCAATGCTGTTTTTGGAATGCTGTTTTCGGAGTTGACTTGCATGTCGGGTTTATGATAATTTAGCCGCACGCTTACATCATATCACCACGCACAGAGAGGAGGCGCACCCGTGGCCGCAAAAACGAATTTCATTCTGAAGGTTTCCGACGCAAAACTCGCGGATGTCCAGAAAGCGCTTAAGGACGCGAACATCAATGTCGTGAGCATCATGGAGGTTCACCGGGAAGAAGCATAGCCGGGTGCGTTACCTTGCCGGGCGGGGATTCCTCGCCCATCGAGGGGGAGGAGCTTTGGAGAAAGGCATTTTCAGGTGAAAACTACGCTCGCTGATCTTGAACATATCGCAAAAGCCCTTTCGATCAAGGTCTCCTACGAGGACCTCAAGACGTCGAAAGGCGGCTCGTGCAGGGTCATGGAGTCCCGCAGGATTATTATCAACAAGCGCCTTCAGAACAGCGACAAGATCAACCTGCTCGCGAAGGAGCTTGGGAATTTCGAGCTCAGCGGGCTGGACATGCCCGACAACGTGAGAAAGAAGATCGCGCGGGAAACAGAGCCGCGCACGGAGGCGTGACCGTTGAAATGAACGCAACCATCCGCAAACAGAGGCAGGTTATCATGGTTCGACCGTCATACCCGCTCACCCTCATAGCTCTTTTTTTCTGCCTGGCCTTCCTGACCGCGGCCTGCGCGCCGCCCTTTCCCCGGGAAGCGCTGGAGAAGGTGAACAGGAACGTCTCCTTCCGGGAACTGAGAAAAGAACCGGACAAGTACCAGGGAACCTGGGTCATGCTCGGGGGCATGATCGTTGCCGCAAGGAAC
>JANONA010000280.1:0-3340 GCA_031420575.1 Nitrospirota bacterium
GCCGCGTCTAATTTTGCCGGGTCTTTTCCTCCAGACTGGGCCAGGTCGGGCTTGCCGCCGCCCGTGCCTCCGAGAATAGCCGCCATGTCCTTAATGATCTGTCCGGCGTGAAAGCGGGTCGTAAGGTCCTTCGAGACCATCACGATCAGGCTCACCTTCTCGTCCTTGACCGAACCCAGCGCCAGAATGCCCGAACCGAGCTTATCTCTGAGCTTATCGCCGAAGTCGCGAAGGTCCTTGGAGTCCATGTTGTCCGCACGCTGCGCGAGCACCTTCACGCCTCCAATCTCCTTCGCTTCACTGATCACATCGCCCGCCTGGAAGGACTGGAGCTTGTGTTTCATGCGATCCAGCTCCTTCTCGCTCTCTTTGAGCTGGGCCGCCAGCCTCTCCACACGGCCGACAATGTCGGGGTCCGATACTTTCAGCATCCGGGCGATTTCCTGAAGGCTCTTCTCCTCTTTTTTCACTTCCTGGTACGCCCGCCTGCCCGCAAGCGCCTCGATCCTGCGCACTCCGGCCGCGATGCCGACCTCGGAAACGATCTTGAACAGACCGATATCTCCGCTTGCCCGGGCATGGGTCCCGCCGCAAAGTTCTTTACTCACGTCCTTCACCGTCACCACCCGGACCTTGTCCCCGTACTTCTCATCAAAAAGCGCCATGGCTCCGGCCGCAATTGCCTGGTCGATGTCCATGACCGCCGTGTCCACGGGATGGTTCTCGATGATGCGCTCGTTCACGAATTCCTCGATCCGCTCCTTTTCCCGCTCCGTGAGCGCGGTATAATGGGTAAAATCGAAGCGAAGCCGCTGCGGCGATACAAGCGACCCAGCCTGTTTCACATGGTCGCCGAGCACTGAACGAAGCGTTGCATGGAGGATGTGCGTCACCGTGTGGTGCCTGACAATGTCGCCGCGATCGTCAGTATCGACTTTCGCGAGCACCGCATCGCCGATCTTAAAGGTCCCTTTCCTGATTTTTCCTTTATGAACGATCAACCCCTGGACCGGCTTTATCGTGTCCCTGACCTCGAATTTCGAGGCCTCTCCCAGAAGCTCGCCCCGGTCCCCCACCTGTCCGCCTGACTCGGCGTAGAAAGGCGTCTGGTCAAGGATGAGCTCCACCTCGTCGTTGTCATGCGCCTCAATGACCTTCTTGTCGCCTTTGATGATGGCGATGACCTCCGCGGTTCCTTCGAGCATATCATAGCCGACAAAGAGCGGCTTCTTGATACTCGATGCAACTTCCTTATAGATCGGCTTGACCTTCTCCTCGCCCGACCCGGCCCAGGCAGCCCGCGCCTTCTCGCGCTGCTCCCGCATGGCGCGGCGATAGCCTTCTTCATCCAGTTCGAGATGCATGTCCCTGGCCATGTCAGCAACAAGGTCCAGCGGGAACCCGAAGGTGTCATAGAGCCTGAACAGCGCCTCGCCGGGGATCATGACCTGGCCCTCCGCCTTGAGCTTCGCAACGGTCTCGTTCAGGAGGGCAAGGCCGGAGTCAAGCGTGACAGCGAACCGCTCCTCTTCAAGAAGCGCCACCTTTGCCACGTGCTCGCGGCTGTCCACAAGCTCGGGATAGGCCTCCCGCATCTCGTCCACCACGGCCCCGATGAGCCTGTACAGGATAGGTTTGTTGACGCCGATGAGCTTCGCGTAGCGGCTGGCCCGGCGGAGGATCCGCCTCAGCACGTATCCCTTGCCCTCGTTTGAGGGCAGCACGCCGTCGGAAATAAGGAACGTCATGGCCCGGAGATGGTCGGCAATCACCTGATAGGAGATGTCTGTCTGCGCGTCTTTATGATACGGGACGCCTGCCAGGGCCGAGATCTGCTTGATGATGGGCTGGAACAGGTCGCTCTCGAAATTGCTCTTTACATTCTGGCAGACCGCGGACAGGCGCTCGAGCCCCATGCCCGTGTCGATGCTCGGCTTCGGGAGCGGCGTGAGCTTGCCCGTCTCGTCGCGGTTATACTGCATGAACACTAAGTTCCAGATTTCGAGATAGCGGTCGCAATCGCACCCAACGGCGCAACCGGGCTTTCCGCAGGACAACTCAGGCCCCTGGTCGATAAGGATCTCGGAACACGGTCCGCAGGGTCCGGTGTCGCCCATGGACCAGAAGTTGTCCTTCTCGCCGAGACGCACGATGCGTTCCGCCGGAACGCCCACGACGGTCCGCCACAGTTCGAAAGCCTCGTCATCGTCCTTGTAGACCGTCACCCAGAGCTTGTCCGCCGGGAGGTTTACCTTCTTAGTGAGAAATTCCCACGCGTACTCGATGGCTTCCTTCTTGAAATAATCTCCAAAGGAGAAGTTGCCGAGCATCTCAAAGAAGGTGTGATGCCGCGCCGTGTGGCCCACGTTCTCGAGGTCGTTGTGTTTGCCGCCGGCGCGCACGCACTTCTGGCTCGTGACCGCGCGCTTGTAGTCACGCGCGTCCTCGCCAAGAAACACACCCTTGAACTGGACCATGCCCGCATTCGTGAATAGGAGCGTGGGATCGTTCTTCGGCACGAGGGATGAGCTCGGAACCACCTTGTGGCCCTGCTGGGAAAAATAGTCGATAAACAGTTTCCGTAATTCGTTCGCCTTCAAGTCTTACTCCTTACAGGAAATCCGCAATCCGCAATTGACTACTTGTCCCCGAACCGGTCTATTTTGAACTCAGTACCGCCGCCCCCTGGCTTGGATTCTCCCGGTTTCGTGCCGCCGATCGTTCCTCTTACGCCAGCTCCCCTCTTTTCATCCGCTTCCAACGACATATCGCTGGTCGACTGGATCCCCTTGACTTTGAGGGCGAAGTCGTCGGGATTGCTCGCCGTCATCAGTGCCTCTTCGTAGGTGATGGTCTCCTTCTTGTAGAGCATGAGGAGCGACTGGTCAAAGGTCTGCATGCCATAGTGAAGCTGTCCGCCGGCAATGATCGAGGGTATCGTCCGGGTTTTGGTATCATCGATAATGGCCTCTCGGACCGACAGGGTGCCGAGCATCACCTCGACTGCGGGTACGCGTCCACTGCCGTCGGCACGGGCCACAAGCCGCTGGGAAATGATCCCCTTGATCACGGAAGCAAACTGCATCCTCACCTGTTTCTGCTGATACGGCGGGAACACGCTGATGATGCGGTTGATCGTCTCAGCCGCATCAACGGTGTGCAGGGTCGAGAGCACCAGATGGCCAGTCTCCGCCGCGGTCAAGGCGATGGAAATGGTCTCAAAATCCCGCATTTCTCCCACCAGGATTACGTCCGGGTCCTGTCTGAGGGCGCTGCGCAAGGCGTCGCTGAAACTGAATGTATCAGAACCGATCTCGCGCTGGTTGACAATGCTCTTTTT
>JANONA010000281.1:0-2334 GCA_031420575.1 Nitrospirota bacterium
CGTCGTGGACAGCGACAGCCGCCTCGTCGGGTTCATCACCAGAACCGACCTCCTCAAACCGGTGCGCAAAATGGCAATCCTTGTGGACCACAACGAACTCTCGCAGGCCGTTGACGGGATCGAAGAGGCCGAGATCCTCGAGATCATCGATCATCACCGCGTGGGAGACATCTCCACAACGGCGCCGATCTATGTGTATAACGACCCGGTCGGAAGCACCTGCACGGTTGTGGCCGGAATCATGTTCCTGCACCAGACGCACATGCCGCGAGAGCTCGCCGGCATCCTGCTTTCCGGCGTGTTGTCCGACACCCTGTTGCTGACCCTCTCGACAACGACCGAACGTGACCGCATCATTGCCCAGCGGCTGGCTGAGCTTGCGGAAGTGGACATTCCGTCCTATGCCAGGGAACTGCTGCATGAAAGCATCAACCTTGAGAACAAGAGCGCGTCCGAGTTGATCGCGGCGGACTTCAAGGAGTTTCTGATAGGCGGGAAAAGGCTCGGCGTGGGCCAGATGATGTCCCTGGATTGCGCGGAGATAGACGCGCGCGAGCGGGAGCTGGTTGCCGAGCTGGAGCGCCTGCGTTCGGCGAACAACTATGATCTTACCGTGCTGCTGGTCCTGAACCCTCTCGGCAAGGTGCAGGAGCGGATCCTGCTCAGAGGAGAGACCTGGATCGTCGAGAAGGCCTTCAACGTGAAGGTCGTGAACGACGCCTGCATCGTTCCCCGGGTCATGTCGCGGAAGAAGGACTTCATCCCCGCCATCGGGCAGGTGCTGAGCATGGGGATGCGGGGACGGTAAGAACACCCGCGTTAAAATACTTTACGGACCACCATCTTGAATTTTGGGTCAGGTTTTTCAGAAAATTCAAAATCAAAAATTTATGCAGTATCCATAGGGTCACTTCTTTGTCCTTGTCGTCCTTGTCAAGATCAAAGAAGTGACCCCCATATTTCCAGATGAGGCGCAAGGCTGGATAAAATAGCAGAAAATATAATTTACGCCACTTTCCGCACCAGTCCTTCTGCAATGTAGGCGATAGCAAGCGTGTTGATGCTGACCCCTTCACGCCGTGCTTGCGCTTGTAAACGGGCATGGAGGCTCCTGGGAAGACGCTGAACGAATTTCCCGGAATAGGCCCCGTAGCTTCCCGGTTGCGGTATCGGCAGCCCCTTTTTCTTGAGTGCGGAAATTACGGCGGTAAGCGCCTTATCACCTTCAGCAATGGCCTCTTCTATAGTTTCACCGTCGGCGATGCACTCATTGAAATCGGGGAAGCTGACTAAATACCCGCCGCCCTCTTCAGCGGAAAGCGGCCTAACCTCAACAGGATATGATAATTTCTTTTTCATGTTTATTCCTCCAAGAGCGTCAAGAATTTTTTAATATAGATAGGTTTGATCGGCTTTTTCGCGGGAACCGGCAGTGTTTTACCTGATTGCGTGATAAAGACACAATGACTTCCGCTATCATGCCGCCAATCTATCCCGTATCTGCGAGCAATCGCCTGAAGGTCTTCTATCCTCCAACCGACTTGATTCTCGCGCATTTTGGCTACGGCTTTTTCAATCTTGCTCACTGATGGATGATACTACAGGTAATACTATTTGTCAACCGGGGATTTATCCTTTATGGCCTTGATAAAGCGCACGAGATCACGGAAAGTATGAAGGCGAGGATAACTGCATGGAAACATTACTCGCACTTAATCGTAATGGTTTTACGACTATTATCTACGATACGACGCAACAGCTTGATCTATCGCGGCACTTGATCAGCAAAAACAGGAGACTGTCGAGGCTGTAACCGCGTAGTGGGAATTGATAGGCCCGTGGGAAACCGGGTGCTTTTTTAATCGTCAATTAGAACAAACATGATATAATCTTTCACAAGACAGAAGGGTAAGGCTAGTTAAGGTTTTTCCTACCGATGATATGCCTGAGAAAACAGTGAGGTTGCATGAGGGGTTGCACGAAACAAAAATGGGGTTAAGCGTTTTGCTCAACCCCTTGATTTCTTTGGCTCCCGAGGCAGGACTTGAACCTGCGGCATGGTGATTAACAGTCACCCGCTCTACCAACTGAGCTACTCGGGAATGATTGGTACTGGGAAGAAAATCAGGATGGGAAAATACCATATTAAGCCTGTTCTGTCAATGGGCTATTTGTGGAAACCCTACCCGCCGGCCTGGCTCTTCTTGAGCTCCATGATCACGAGTTTGGCGACCGCCTTCAGCGTATCGAACACGCCGGCGCCGTCCACGGCACAGGCCTCGAAGTCAGGGACGCCCTTCGGATTCAGCACTTTTTTCATTTCCTCGAGCGGTA
>JANONA010000282.1:0-4429 GCA_031420575.1 Nitrospirota bacterium
GCCGTTACCACGACCGCGCGGTCGGTGCGCGGATCGGCATACACGCCGATATCGCAGAAATTGGAGCCCCGCACGTTCCGCACGTTCGGGAACCGGCCAGACGGAAGCAGTCGTACGAAAGGCTCGCGCTGGTAAAACTCCTGATACAAAGAATGCACCTGGGCTGTATCCATCCGCGTTGTCAGCGCGGCATAGATCGTACTCAGAATCCCCCTGTTCATGGGAACGAGGTGCGGCGTGAACGAAAGCGTGATCCGCTTTCCCGCCAGACGGGAAAGTTCCTGTTCGATCTCCGGCGTGTGGCGGTGCGTCCCGACCTTGTAGGCCATGAGCCCTTCGTTCACCTCGGGGTAATGGTGCGCAAGCGACGGGCTCCGGCCCGCGCCGGAAACGCCGGATTTGGAATCGATGATAATGCTCCGCAAGTCCGCCAGGTCCCTGGTGATGAGCGGGGCGAGCCCCAGGATCGCGCTCGTGGGGTAACACCCCGGGTTCGCGATGAGCGAGGCTTTTTTTATCTTCTCCCGATGCAGCTCGGGCAGGCCGTAAACAGCGGTCTTGAGGAGCTCGGGGTATTGGTGCGTGTGCTCGTACCACGTCTCGTATTCCGCCGGGTCCGAGAGCCGGTAATCGGCGGACAGGTCAACCGTTTTTTTTCCAAGCGCATGAAACCGGAACGCCGCCTCCTGCGCGGTCACGTGCGGCAGCGCCAGAAACACAAAATCAGCCTTCTTCGCGATGATATCCGGATCAAGGGGCTCGCACACTAATGAGGTCAATCCCGCCAGATGCGGGAAAATGGACGCGATGGGTTTGCCCGCGGATTTTTCCGACGTGATCGCGGTCACGACCACCCGTGAATGGTTCAGGAGGAGCCGCATGAGCTCTCCGCCCGTATATCCGCTCGAGCCCACGATCGCTATGTTCAGTTTTGCGCCGCTCATCGTTATACGCCCCGCTCCTGCGTCACCACAGGAGCATTGAACAAAATAAAAGGGAAGGCATCTCTACCTTCCCTTATTCCTAACAGGACATGAAACTCAACAAACAGGTATGTGAGCCCTTATCTCTTGGAGAACTGGAACCGCGCGCGCGCGCCCTTCTGGCCGTACTTCTTGCGCTCTTTGGTCCTGGGGTCGCGGGTCAGAAGCCCTTCTTTCCGCAGCTTGCCGCGCGACTCGGCGTCCACTTCGAGGAGCGCCTTGGATATCCCGTGCCTGATGGCGCCGGCCTGGCCGGAATTTCCGCCGCCGAGCACACTCACGAGCACGTCGAACTTGTCCACCGTCCCGGTAACCTCAAAGGGCTGGCGAATGATCATCTTGAGCACATCCCGGCCGAAATACTGGTCCATGCTTTTGTCGTTAATGGTGACCTTGCCGCTGCCGGGCATCATCCACACCCTGGCGATGGAACTTTTTCTTTTGCCTGTTGCGTAATATCTCGATACGGTTGCCGCTGACATTCAATCCTCCTCAGGTGATCCCTGTGTTCCCTTTTATGTAATGCTCATCTCCACCGGCTGCTGGGCGCTGTGCGGATGCTGGTCACCGGCATAGACCTTGAGCTTGGAGAGCATCCGCTTGCCGAGCCTGGTCTTGGGGAGCATTCCCTCGATGGCCTTCATCACCACGTCCTCAGGCTTGGTCCGCATGAGCGTGCCCGCCGAGACGGTTTTGAGGCCGCCGGGAAACCCGGAGTGGCTGTAATACATCTTCTGATCGAGCTTTTTGCCGGTCAGATGCACCTTGTCCGCGTTCACCACGATCACGAAATCGCCGGTGTCCACATGGGTAGTATAGATGGGCTTGGTCTTGCCTTTGAGCACCGAGGCTATTACTGTTGCCATTCTGCCCAGGGTCTTGCCGTTCGCATCAACGACGAACCACTTTCTTATAATATCCGCTTCTTTTGCTGAATAGGTAGCCATAATTACCGCCTTATTGGGTCTTTATTTTTTTAAGAATAGTAAATATAAACAATTTCATACCCTTTGTCAAGCGTTTTTGTGCGGGGTTTTTGTGCGGCGGGGTCCCTACAGGGCACGGGGCTCGGAAACCGACCATGCAACTCCCCTGTTCAGCGCTGAATGCTCGCCTTTTCCATGATCACCGTGTATTTATACCCGCCCCCGAAGTCCTTATCCTTCACGATGACGCCCTTCATTGTTACCACATCGCCGACGGACGGCAGGTCGTCGGAGGTCACGACCAGGTCGTGGGCGCTCTTTTTCGGGTCTCCGGTGCCGTCCTGCAAATGAATCCAGTTCGTGCCCATGATTCCGGCTGAAACCTTGACCACCTTGCCCTTAACCACAACGATCTTTTTGTTCAATGCTATCCGCTTTTTAAATATCTCGCCAACGGTATACGCGTTCGGGCCGGTGGCCTTTTCCACCTGCACACTCATGTCCGCCGGAGAGGCCGCTGACGTGCTGCCCGTCGCTTTTTTCCCGGCGTTGCCATGGCCGGCCGGCAAACCGCTCCCGGCTTGCGGCGATGCGGCGGGACCGCCCGAGAAGATGATCGAGTCGAAGGTCCTTCCCAGCGCATTGCTGGTAAAATTGGGCATCTCATAGCCGGGCAGGAAGGACAACTCCTGTCCCACCATGACCTTCATCTCCGGTACCGCCACCCAGGTCTTTTTCCCGCTTTTTTCAATGCAGACATAGGTATATCCGCTGGCATTCATGCTCTCAACCACCTTGCCCGAGAGGGAAGAGGAACCGGCCGAAACATCCGCTTTTTTCGCCTTCATTTCCTGCGTCGGCATGGGTGAAGCCTTTTCCTGCGCGGCAAAAGCGGCAACAGCGGAAATTGTCACCAAAGCGATGACTGCACATGATACTGCATACTTGTAAAGTCGTTTCATTTTTTACTCCCTCTGTCGGTGATTTGATTCAGCCCGTCGTCGGGCGATCATAGTGTTAATGTTGGGAAAGCTTACTTCTTTTGCCGGAAATAATCAAGCGGGTTTTTATGACGTGTCAAAAGTCTGCCGGCGGGGAGGAATTCGCACGCGGAATACATCGGGACCGCTATTTGCAGCCTGCGCAGGACGACGATGAGCAGCCGCCACAGCCCGTGCCGCCGCTCGAAGATGGCGAATTGCTTGAAGACCTGCCCGCGCCGAAGCGAGACATGAGCTTCTCCGTCTTCTTCGAGCCGCACTTCTCGCAGGAGACTTCCGGATTCGACCCGAAGACAAGCTTCTCGAAAGCAACGCCGCAAGCGTTGCAGTGATATTCGTATATCGGCATAGTTAGGAGACCTCGAATCGGAGAACCGGTGAAACGGAGAAACTGGGTTTAATATTGCCTCAAGCGCCGCGTTCCCTAAATTCCGCAACGCGCATCAATTTTCTTGCGAACAAAAAGTGATGGTCTTGTAAGAAGTCGAAAAACGCTCGACTTGTCATTTCGAACGAAGTGAGAAATCCCGGTTTTTCAATCAGTTGAAAGACCTCTCTCTTCGTTCGAGGTGACACATTCGGACTTTTTACGAGTTCATCAAAAGTGGAAAAGGTAGAATCTCCAAACAGATAGACACCATATCCAAACTGTAAGGATGTTCGCCTTTTCCGTCAAGATCAACTGTGGCGACTAAATCGGCGGGAGAATCGTTACGCAGAAACCAGCCCAGCGATATTTTTCCTTTACCACCCGCCCGGACCGGCTGCTCTTTGGCTTTCACCTGGATTGTGCACGCCTTGGCGTCCGCAGGCGAGTAAGCGGCGGCTTCTTGCCGCGTCCCTCTTGAGCGATTTATTAGGAGAGGTTGTTCGCCATTTGCAGATAGGAAACTTCTGAAATATTTGCTTTTTCTTTCGCATGTTCAATCGTCATGCTGACAAGATTGCCTTTTTCATCCAAATCGATATAAAGGTTTTCTGATATTTCTTTTGTTTCTACCGCTGGGGCCTCTGCGAAATCTATCAGCGCCGTATCCGTGTCCGCGAAATATCGAATTCTCATAAGCTATTCCTCCTTAAAGCTTCGGTCAAAAAATGCGTTGTGAACCGTTTCTCCGTCTTCCAGGAGTATCACCCGAAGATACTTCCCCGCCTCTTCAATAAAACTCCATTTTCTTATCCGTCCATCTGATTGAACTTCCGTTTTTGCAGGCTCTTTTATAACTTTCAGTATCCATTCCACCTTGATGACCGCCCTATCCGGGCGCTGTCTCATGAACAAAAAGTATTGCGTACATTTCATGATGTATTTTATCACCTTCTCAGTTCAGATTGGAAGCCCTATTTTAGAAATGTTCGAACTCCGAAACGCTGCAAAGCAGTCATCAAGGGAAATTTCCAACCTCGCTGTTCTTGCCGTTCCAGACCAGTTACACCTCGCGCCTGTCCTCGAAGATCTGGAAACAAAACTTGTGGCTTCATCAACCTTCGCTACATCAATGCGCTTGATTAAAGAATT
>JANONA010000283.1:0-3978 GCA_031420575.1 Nitrospirota bacterium
GTGCCCAGCACTTTGATAATGCCATTGACGATGAGCCGCCGCGTGCCGTTCTGCTTGTGCGTCCATCCGGTCATGTTGCCCGCGGGGTCGTAGGAGTAGAGCTTGTCCCCTGCATCCCTGACCGCGTGGGGTTTGTCCTGCGGATCGTAGATGTAATTAAGTGTATAGTTCGTCTCTTTCGGGAAGGTCTTGGTCGTGGACGGCTGTACGATCTCGTGTTTCTGGTTCTTCCTGGTGAAGTTGCCGATGGTGTCGTACAGGAACTCGCTGCTGTAGTTATTCCCCTTGCCCGGGCCGAAGGAATACGAGCCCTTTGCGCCCACGAGCTGGTACAGGTCGTCATATTCGAATTTCTGTTCGACCGGACCCGCGGGAAGCGCGGTGCTGGTGGCGACCTGGATGCCGTTTGCGAGGATTTTGACGTTCCCCACGAGGTCGTAGGTGTAGTCGAGCTTCTGTATTGCCCGGCCGTCTTTCAGGGTTGTATCGAGCGTGGCAAGCCTGCGGGTGAGTTCGTTATACGTATAGGTCGATTTTGTCCCGTTGCCGTAGGCGATAGAGGTCCTCTGGCCGAACTTGTCGTAGATGAGCGTGGTGATGTAGTTGTAGCGGTTCCCGCTCTTCTCGCCCCAGGCGGCGCTCAGCAGGCCGCCCCGGTCATAGGAGTAGTGGAGCTTCTCGCCGTCGGGATAGGTCATCTCGACCATCCTGCCGAAGGAGTCGAAGACGTAGTCTGTGCTGAACTTCTTTTTCCGGACCGCGGGAGTATGGGCCTGCACGGTCTTTTCTTCCCGCGTTGTCTCTCCCAGCTTGCCGTAGAAGCGGACCTCTTCCCCGGACTCATCAACGACCTTCTTGATGCGGCCCGCGCGGTTGTAGCCTTCGTTCATGGCGCCGTAGCTGTACGACACGGAACCGGTCCTCGCATTGTAATCAATAGTCATCAGCCGGTTAAAGACGTAGTGATACGTGATCTTGTCGTTCTTCGCCGTGAACTTGCTCGTCAGGTTTCCGTTACCGTCATAGTTATAGGTTGTCTTGCCGGTATCGGGATTGGTGATGGCGGTCCGGCGGCCGAGGTCGTCGTAGTCGACGGTCGTGGCATTGCCCTTGTTGTCCACGACGGTCGTGATCTGGCCCAGGGGATCGTAGTCGTACGTGGTCACTACCCGCACCGGCGTAGTTGCGTTTGTCGCCGGGTCCTTGATCCAGTTGCGCTCGACGACCGCCATGATCCTGTCATCCACATCTTTATACGAGGTTTTGGTTCCGCTGTGAGTACCGGCCGGCCGGTTCCCTTCGGGATCCACGACCTTTGTCGCTGCGTAGAGCCGGCCGTTGAAATCGCCGAACGAGTATTTTGTCGTGGTTTGCGCATAGTGGATCGAACCGACCAGGACCGGGCCTTTTGCGTCGGGCGTCAGCACCTCGATCGTCCGGTCCAGCATATCGTACGCGAAGTACGTCGGATACAGGCCGTCGCTGTACGGCACGTATGCTTCGCTGCTGGATTCATAATTCGGCTGGCCCTGCCGGGTCACGCGGCCCAGTTCATCGAATTTGACCTTGCCGGACACGATCATGCCGTTCTGCGGATTTCCGCTGCCGTCATCAACCGCGGCGTCCTTCTTGGTCTGGATGATCCTCTTCATGCCGTCGGCGTATGTGAGCGTCCGGATGATGATCGGGTCGCTTCCCTTGACGGAAACCGCCTTGTTGTAGGTGAGCGCATGTGCAGGTTTAGACGCACTTTCGATATCGTTATCCGCTCCCGAAAGGCCCGGCATTGTGTAAGTAAATGCTATCGTCGGTCTGGCGTCGACAGGGGCGTTCCCCAGAGTTCCGGCGGTAATGCCCGCGCAGCTCGGACTGGCCGCGTCATAGGGGGATGTGGGGACGTTGGTTCTTAGGATGCTTTTCATATTATACGACCCGCCTCAGCTTCCCTTCCCAGCGCCCGATTAATGCTTGACGTGTTCACGCCAAGATGACGCGCTATCTCAGCACCGGACAGGCCAAGCTCGCCCCTGCTCCGGCGCGCGATGGTCAGTCTGGTTTCACTCACCTTGCTTCGCCTGTTTCCTTTTTTTAGTTCCTCAACACTGACCTTGTTTCGCTTGCATTCTTCCTTGATTATGTCGGCGATCATGCGGCCGCTGCGCTTGAGTTTTAGTTGGCGCTTCTGCTTTTCCTCGGCGTCTTTGAAAATGGCGGTAACGAAATCGCCGCTTCCGAGGATTCGTTCGTCGTATTCCTCTTTGCGGCCCTTGCGCTGCATGGCGAGCACCTGGGACCAGCCGCCAAGGCTTCGGATCAGGCCGCCGCCGGTCAGCTCGGGCTGATGTCCCAGGCCAATCCCTTCTTGCACGAAGCGTCGGTATGCGTTCCGTGCTTTCCGCGTTGTGTCGTTGAATTGGAGCAATACGTAATCAATGTCCATCCAGGGGCATTCTCTTTTGTTCATGACTGCGCTGTGTCCGCTCCAGGGGTAGCGGTCCAGTTCTTCTATGGTCTTTACCATGTTGGCGCGCATGGGATTGAGGTGGATGTATCTGATCAGGGCCGGAAGATAGTTGTCCTCGTCGCAGAGGATGGATTTGTAGCGGTTCTCGAAGAGATGGCCAGTGCGGCGGTATCGACGGTTGAAATACCGTTTCTCGTCACGAGATAGCTGTTTTCGCTTGACGGTGCCCTTTAAATGGGTGACCCTATGGGTTTCCGATGTCTATTTTTCTTCATATTGCTTTATCAAAGGTGAAACATTATGTGCAGAATAATATTGTCGAAGACGGACGACCTTATCATTTGTAAGGCCTAATCCGACTCTGATAGACTCAAGTATATCCTCACTTAAAAAAAGGCTTTGCGCTCCCTCTGGCATCCAGTCCCATTTCCAGTCAAATAAATTATGCACACCAAAACGGGACTGCCAATACTCCCAATAGCAACCGACTGTCACTAATGAGTAATCTGGATATCCCGGTATCAAATGAATGAGCGCATAGCACCGTTTCCTGCATTTTTTCTCGTGTTCATCGCAATACTTATAATCTGACCGTATATCACCATATTTGCCGTATTTTTCAATGTCCGATTTATTTTCCTTTTCTTCAAACTTAATTGGAAAATTTTTCTTCAAGGAACTTAAGATTACAGGATATACTTGTTCCGGTGAAACAGGGTAAATGTACTGCACTGAAGTCGCTCGCGGATCATCTGTAGGCAAAGATCGCATTATATTTGCCTCGCTGGCAAGTCCTGTTACTGATTTTGTCATAAGAAAAAAAGTTATTAATACTATGAGCAGCCTTTTGTGCCGATCCATTAGTTACTCCTTTGCAGGCTGTTGTTCCTGTGGTAGGTTTTTGCTACCATCATAATTCAAGAGCATTTAGGGTCAAGTCTTGCGGTTTGACAATTACCGTTCGCCCTTCATTATCCTGCTGACCGACGAGTAGTGAAGCCCGAGATGATCAGCGATCTCACTCTGCCGATAGCCATACTGCTCCAATGCCTTAGCTATGGCTTACAGGGCAACGGGACTTTAGCAGAACGTGATCAAAGCGTCAACAATAAAAGAAACATTTAAAATGGGGTGTTTTTTATGGTGTTTATTTGAATTTTTGTTAGATATTGATAATGAGCGCGGACTCATCACAGTCAGGAAATTTGACGCAGTTCAGGCAGTCCGTCCAGATCTTATGGGGAAGTTCCTTCTTATCCACGTCCGTAAAGCCGAGTTTTCTAAAAAAACCAGCCTGGTAGGTCAGTACAAACACGCGCGCTACCCGCAGTTCAGCGGCCTCCGCCAGGCACTGCCGCACCAACTCGGCGCCGATGCCGCGCTTGACCCGATCCTGCCGCACGGCGAGCGATCGTATCTCGGCAAGTCCATCCCAGCTTATATGGAGCGCGCACACACCGGCGAGCGATCCGTTGTCCTCGTACACGTGGAAATCGCGGAGATGTTCATAGAGC
>JANONA010000284.1:0-4456 GCA_031420575.1 Nitrospirota bacterium
CCCGTGGCCTGTATCGGCTGGTGCTCGGCCCCTCGCCACATTGGGTGCCGGGACCTGCATATCGGCTGGAACAAAGAACAGCGGCAGAAGAACATTTCGCTCATTGCGACCAACACCCGGTTTCTGATCCTGCCCTGGGTCAAGGTTCCCCATCTTGCCTCTCATCTGCTGGGTCTGTGCGCACGAAGGATCGGCCGGGACTGGGAGCGGTTTTACAATCATAAGGTCGTCTTCCTGGAGACCTTTGTGGACCCGGAGCGTGGCTTTCGCGGGACGTGTTACAAAGCCGCCAATTGGGTGTATTTGGGACAAACGACCGGCAGGGGAAAGAACGACCAGACCGGCAAGGCGAATCGCAGCCTGAAATGCGTTTTCGGCTATCCCCTCGGAAAAGCTTTCAGACAGGCGCTCCATGGGTAACTACGGTGAAGCCTGTTTTGAAAAACAGCGCGCGATCGACAAACTTCAGGAAGAAGTCCGGCGACTGAAGGAGCAGCTCAAGTATCGGAAGACTAAGGAAGCGGAGGGCTTTTTCGGTTCTTCCACGCCTTCCTCGCGGATACCCGTCAAGGCCAATACGGACAAGAAGAAACACCGCCGTAAAAAAGGGGCGAAGGCCGGCCATGCCGGGAAAGGGAGAACGTCCTGTCCCCCGGAGCAGGCCGCCGAAGTGATCGTGCTTGAGCCTGTCAAAAAATGTTCCCATTGCGACGGGGACATAGTGCTCTTTGAGACGGATGAACGAACCGTGATAGAAAGCGAACCGCTTCGTCCCAAAAGGCGGGTGTATCGCTTGCCTCACGGGCGCTGTGTCAAATGCGGACGCCTCGCCAGGACCAAGGCGCCGTCCGTGCTTCCGAAAAGCCTCTACGGCAACTAATTGATCGCAAACGCCGCGGTCATGCATTATGTGCATGGCGTCCCCATGGGCCGTATCTGCGAGCAGTTGGGAATCGGGGCGGGAAGTCTCGTGGGGATATTCCATCGTCTCGCGGGTTTTTTCAAGAAGGTACCGGAAAGGCTGATAATAGAGTATCGAGCCTCATGGGTACGGCATGCGGATGAGACGGGCCGGCGCAAGGACGGGGAAAACGGTTATGCGTGGTTGTTCGCCACGGACAAAATCAGCATTTTCCTGTTTGGGAGAACGAGGGCGGCAAGCGTGGCCAGGGAGATATTAGGCGAGGACCCGCTCCCCGGATATCTCGTGGTAGACAGGTACTCCGGATATAACCGGGCTCTGTGCATCATCCAATATTGCTACGCTCATCTGCTGCGTGACGTGAAAGGCCTCGAAAAGGACTTTCCCGAGGACGGCGAGGTCAAGACCTTCGTAGCCGTCATGGCGCCGCTTCTCTCCTTGGCGATCAAGTTGCGCAAGCAGCCGATATCGGATGAGGAGTTCTCTGCACAGGCAAAACAGGCAAAGTCCGAGATTATCGCCGCCGTCAAGCTCCACGCGCTGCACCTGGGAATCCGTCACATCCAGGACATATTCCGAGAGAAGGAGCATCGCATGTATCACTGGGCCGTTGACCGGCGTGTGCCCGCCGACAACAATCCGGCTGAACGGGACTTACGACCCACGGTAGTCACCCGGAAGATGAGCTTCGGCTCACAATCCGACACCGGGGCCGAGACCAGGGGCATACTGATGACTGTGCTCTACACACTCAGGAAACGAGGCTTCGACGCAACCGCTCATTTGAAGACCGTGCTGGACAAACTTGCCGAAGACATTCGTCAGGACCCGTTCCCGCTTTTGTTTCCGGCGGCGCCTTTGACAGCGAAAGAAACCACACGCGCAAGTGTGCATGCACAGACACCCGCCCCTGCGGCCTGTCTGCGTGCGGACACGCACAGGCAGGCGCAACCACCATCCAGGTCGATGCCGTTACTACCTGTATGCGCTGTTCCTGACGTCATGGCGCCAGCCGCACAGTCTCCCTGATTCTCACAGCCCGCTGCTTTTAATTTAGGACCGCTTCTTTCCAACAGTCGGGATTTGCCCGCATAGGCGCGACTTGCTCTCATGGTGACGTGCGTCTTAAGGCACCCCCCGTAACTGAAGGCTTACCTCGAATCTCTTTCTTCAGTTGCAGAAACTGCTCAAACCTGATATCATCAATACCGTTCATGGAAGCCTCCTGTTTCTTGAATTTAGTTCCCTATAACTAATTCTTAGCAGGAGGTTTCTATTTTGTATAGTCTTAAAGAAAATTTATTCTATGCTTTAATGGGGAGATATAACCTCATGCTCTACCCATATATAACGTTGTGTCCCAAGTGTCATTTCTCTTGATAAATACGCGCAAGAAAGCCGCCCGAAACGCATATCACCGGTTCGTTGCGGAAGGCATGACCATGGGGCACAAGTCGGAGTTTACCGGAGGCGGACTGATCAGAAGCAAGGGTGGTTGGTCCCAAGTCCTGTCCGCCCGCAGATTGCGAATGCAAGAAGAGTCTGACGAGCGCATCCTTGGCGGAGGCGATTTTGTGAGCGCCATTCTCAAGGAAACCGAGGAAAAAACCAGACGTCAATTGAAAATACGCCGAAGCGGCAAGGCCATCGCATTGATCATCAACGAGGCGTGCAGGGAGGAACAGATAAGCCCTGTTGAACTCAAGAACGGCGGTCGGCGAACGCAGGTGAGCGCTCTTCGGATGAAAATAGCCAAGCAATGCATTGATGAGCCGGGATTGCCGCTCGCAGAGATCGCGCGCCATGCCGGGGTGAGTACGTCCAGCATTGCAAAGGCAATTGCGCGGGCGGAGCGGCGCTCATGAAGTCGGCTGCCTGCAAAAAGACATCCCGGACACAATGTCCCGAAGATGTGTATGGATGATGGAGGAAAAATTCACGATGCAGGTTAGCGTGAGGAAGGTAAAATCCATTGCGGCGGATGAGCGTGCGCCCATAGGGCTGCTGTCCATGCGCCGCAATGGAATAAGGTGAAACATCGGCTCGTCAAAAGGTTAAAAGTGATACACCAGGTTCGCCTGCAACGAGTCGATATTGCTGCGTATTACGTACTCCGCGCGGGCTGACACCTGCTTGTTGAACCAGTAGCCAGCGCCCACGCCGAGCATGAGGCCGTCGTCGTCTCCGAAGTCTAAACCGAGGCGGCCGATGATATCGAACTGCGGGTTTACGGGATATGCCACGACTCCGGTGGCCCAGATTCCTTTAGCTTCAGCAGTTGCCTTGATGGTTCCAAAAAAGGGAATAGTGACAGACTTCTCGAATTCCCCGGAATTCATATACCCCACTTCCACGGCGGTCTTGGCAGGGCCGAGCTTCCACGGAAGATCGTAGCCCCCAAAGATCTGCCAGCCCATGGCGTCGTCGAAACCGCCCAATGAATTAAGGCTGAGGCCAAAACCTCCATAGAGGTTCTGCACATCGAAACCGCCGCTACTTCTGCTCGTGGCAGCGCCCTTCTTCTTGGCTGCGGCGATTGCTTCGCCCCCACTGGCAACCATCAACGTCAGCATCACTACGATAAATGCGAACTTTTTCATCGAATCCCTCCTTAGAATTTATTGATACCGCTTTAACGTACTCAAGATATACGTTAATTTCTGCAATTTGTCAATAATATTTATGCCCGTGTCAAGCCAAAACAGAAATGTTTTGGGGAGGGGGTGGCACGGGAACAGGGAAAAAAAGCGCCTCGCTCACCGAGGCGACCGTTATGGCGATGAGGCGCGCATGATTGCATGCAATGTCCTGAACGAGCTGTCAGCGGTTTTCGATTCCCGCGCTTACGGCTTTATATTCCCGAGCATAAGCTTTGCGATGGATTTTGCAAAAGCAGCCGGGTCCTTGAGCTTGGAGCCTTCAAGCAGGAGCGCCTGGTTGTACAGCAGGCTGGTATATTCTTTTAATACGTCGTCCTGCCCCCCTTTTTCGATGAGTTTGTTCATGGCTTCAAAGACCTGATGCGACGGGTTGAGCTCCAGTGCCCTCTTTTGGGACGGAACGTCCTGGCCCATGGCCTTGAGCATCTTTTCCATCTGTGGATCAAGCCCGCCTTCGTCTGCGACAAGGCAGCAGGCGGAGTCCTTAAGCCTGCCGGAAAGACGAACGTCCTTTATCTCGTCCTTTAACTGCTCCTTGATCAGGGCAAGCAGCTTTTCAAATTTCTCGCGTGATTTTTCCCTATCCGCCTGCGCTGTCTTGTCCAAGTTGATGTCGCCCTTGATGACGGATTTTATTTTCTTGCCCTTGTATTCTTTCAGGTCCAGCATGATGAAGTCGTCGATATCATCGGTCATTATCAGAACTTCATACCCCTTCTCGCGGAACGCTTCGAGGTAGGGTGACTGCGGGACATTCTCGTCAGGCCTGCCGGTGATGTAGTATATCTCGCCCTGCGCGATCGGCATATTTCTCAGGTATTCTTCAAACGTCGTATATTTACCCGGCTCAGTCCTGGTGGACGGGAAGAGCAGC
>JANONA010000285.1:0-7327 GCA_031420575.1 Nitrospirota bacterium
TTTGCCTCCCGGAACGGAGGGTACACGAGGATCGTGCTGACTCGCACCAGGCCCGGGGATGCGGCGCCCATGGCTGTTATTGAACTGGTGGAACGGCGGAAACAAGAGGTCAAGGAAGCGAAGGGAACGGAAAAGAAGAAATCAGAGAAAATTCCAACAGCGTAGCCTGAGATATATCCATACCGGCATACGGAGTGCGCACCGCACCCTGCTCGCACGGGCCAGGCGAGAGTAACCGGATACATACAATCAGGCATGAACAGAAGGCAAGGGTATTAACCCTTGCCTTTTTTATTGCATTTACACGGAAGCCCTTTTGTGTTACTATGACAGCGAACAAAGATTCACCCTCCGGCAATGCCCTGCTCTCTCTGATGATCTATAATCACCATTGCGAAACGCTCATTCGTAGTACGGCTATAGGAGTATTCTCTCTGCTTCATACTTAACGTGTCGCAATACTCGCTTCTTTTGAATCATCGTAAGGAGTTTCAGCCATGGCTGGTGAAAAGATCCTCGTTGTTGACGACGAGGACATGATCAGAGACCTGTGTCGCCATATTCTGTCGGCGGAGGGATACCAGGTGACCACGGTCCCGAACGGAGCCGCGGCGCTGGAAGAACTCAGCCGTTCGGCCGCGGATCTGTTGATCACGGACATCAAGATGCCGGGTATTGACGGACTTGAGCTCTTTGAGCGGGTCAAAGAGCGGAACCTGGGCATTCTGACGGTTTTCATTACGGGACACGGCACACTCGACACGGCCATCGAGTCCCTGATGCGGGGCGTGGACGGTTTTATACTCAAACCCTTTACTCAGGAAGAGCTTCTGAGCACGGTGGACCGCGCGATCAGCCGCAGTAGACTCCAAAAGGAGAATATCAGGCTCAAGGCGCTCATCCCGCTGTTCGAGATCAGCAAACTATTAGTGACCGAGCTCGACCTCGCCCAACTGTTCAAAATAATAACCGAGGTCCTGGTGCAGGAGTTCTCCGCGGACCGGGTCTCGCTGATGCTGCTCGATGAGGCCGACGGAACACTGCTGATCCGCGCTTCTCACGGACTGTTCACGGACAGAGCATTGAAGGAACGCCATAAGGAGGGAGAAGGCGTATCCGGATTGGTACTCAAGCGCCGGAAACCGCTGATCATATCGGCGGGGAAACACCCGGATCCGGAAGTGATGACAGCCATTAATCGTGAGGACAGGTCTGTCTCCTCCATGTCGGTTCCTCTCATCGGAAAGAACAAGCTGTTCGGCGTGCTGAACGTGAGCAAACTCGCCGGGCCGACGTTTACGGCGAGCGACCTCCAGATCGCTTTGATCCTGTCCAGCCAGGTGGTGACGGCCATGGAGAACGCGGCGCTCTATGAAAACCTGCGGGAAAACTACTTCCGTACGGTCCAGGCGCTCGTGGCCGCCGTCGAGGCAAAGGACCCGTACACCCGGTGGCACTCCACCAGCGTGGCAAAATATGCGGTTGCGGTTGCGCGGGATTTGGGGATGAGCCCTTCCCAGCTCGAGGAGATCCACATCGCGGCTATCCTCCATGACGTGGGCAAAATCGGGATCAGCGAATTGATCATCAGCAAGCCGGAGCGCCTGACCCGGGAAGAGTTCGACCTCATGAAGGGCCATCCGGCGCATGGCATCAGCATCCTCGAACCGATCGGGTTCTCGTCAGCCATCATCAATGCCATCTATCAGCACCATGAACGTTTCGATGGAAAAGGATACCCCCTGGGCCTTGCGGGGGAAGAGATCGCACTTGCGGCGAGAATTCTCAATGTCGCTGACACGATAGACGCCATGGTATCCGAGCGGCCCTACCGCGGCACGATATCGAGCCAGGAGGTACTGCTCGAGCTGGAGCGGGAAGCGGGTGGTCAGTTTGATCCGCGCGTGGCTGAATCCGCAAGACGGCTTATCGAAAACGGGCTGCTCAAATCCGGCACGCATTCCTATCCTCAGCATACGACGGGAACGGACAAGACGGACAAAGACGGCAAAGAAGCTTCACGCCGGCAGGACGGCATTTGATTTCGCAAATATAACTACTCAGGTCAGTTACTTCGCTTCGTCGCAAGGAGCGCAGGGAATATCGATTTTCCCGTCATCATCAGCGGTCGCGGCGCTTTCGCTTCGCCCGCGCCGTCTGGATGTTCTGATAACCGCCGCTGGAAAGGGCAATCGCGCTCTTGTTGCGCCGGCGCTCAGCAACAGACCTGAGTAGTTACGTTAAATCATTCATGCGAGCAAAGGGGCATTGTCAGATCGGACTATCAAAAGCTCCCTTGAAAAATACCACCAGCAGGATGGTTATTTTACAGAGGCAAAAATTTGCCTGTCTTATAAGGTTGACAATGGAGAATATAAGGTTTACAATTATTTTGCATAAGGTTAAACATACGTAATAGAGCCTCTTGCAAATGTATCGAAGAGACCGCTTTTGCCGTCATACCCGCGAAGGCGGATACCCAGAAGTCTTTGATTTTAAAGAATACTGGATTCCCGATAAAGACTTCGGGAATGACGAATAAAGATTTTTGCAAGAGCCTCAATAGATTGAATATAAAAGGCTAATATGGTTGGCATCAGAAAAAGAGGAGAAGATATTCGTCAATTTATCCTTAATAACGTGGAAAGCCACCCGCGTGACGTCGCCAGCCTTGCTTGCAAAACCTTTGACATAACCAGGCAGGCTGTTCACAAACATATGCAGCGTCTTGTGGAGCAGAGTGCGCTGATTGTATCCGGCAGCACGAAAAACCGCCACTACCTTCTGCGTCCGCTGCTCCAATGGGAAGCGATCATATCCCTGGAGAACAAACCCGAAGAGGACAGTATCTGGAGAAATGACATCGAGCCGAAGCTCGGCGTGTTGCCGGACAATGTTCGGGACATCTGGCACTATGGTTTTACCGAGATGATGAACAACGCGATTGATCATTCGGAGGGGAAGCAGGTCAACATCAACCTGACCAAGACTGCGATGTCGACCGAACTGGTCCTGTTCGACGACGGCGTCGGCATTTTCGGGAAGATCCAGAACGCGCTGGGCCTGGATGACGAGCGCCATGCAGTCCTGGAACTTTCAAAGGGAAAGCTGACGACCGATCCGGCGCGGCACACCGGCGAAGGGATATTTTTTTCATCGCGGATGTTCGATGATTTCCGTATCCAGTCGGGCAAGGTGTTCTTTTCGCACACCCACGCGAAGGACGAGGACTGGATACTGGAAAATCAGAAATTCCAGACAGGAACCGGCGTGTTTATGAAGCTGAAGAACAACACCGCGCGTACCGTGAAAAAGGTGTTCGACGAGTTCACGAGCGGCGATGAGTACGGTTTCACCAAGACCGTCGTGCCGGTCAAACTGGCGCAGTACGGAGAGGAGAAGCTCATCTCGCGCTCGCAGGCAAAGCGACTCATGGCGCGGGTTGATCGGTTCAAAGTCGTGATCCTTGATTTCGATAACGTCGAAGGCATCGGCCAGGCCTTCGCCGACGAGGTGTTCCGCGTGTTTGCCGGGCAGCACCCGAACCTGGAGATCGTACCGGTGCGGGCGAATAAAAACGTCCAGCAAATGATCCAGCGGGCGCTTGCGAACTCACCGGAGTGAAAGAATATCTGGAGATTGTGGCGGAGAATAAGTGTACTGCTGCGTAAATATACGGGCTGCATAGTCCCAAACAGGACTTTCTTTCCCGTCCTACGCGGCCTATGAAGCGCATTGAGTGGATTCATGATGGCGACGACGCGTTGCACCCACTGTGGACTAAGCAAGGCAAAACGGATATGCCCTGCGGAAAAGAAGCTTCATCTTTGCCCTGTCTGTTGCGCAAAGACGCGGTCTGATGCTTGCGGCGGATGCGCTCATTATCGCGCTGCTGATAAATACCGATCCGATCAAAAGCAGGAGAAGAAATTCATCACCCTGCTCGATCCCGATCTTGACGATGAGTGCGATGGCGCCCTAACGCTGATTGAATCCGGAAACCTTGCGCAGGGCGAGGTTCGCATGCAGGCACTGTTCAAGCGCCGTCCGGAGTACCACATGGTCCAGTACGGTATGGGCGTCTGTTGTATGCAGAGGGAGAACTTCGGGGCGGCAGCGGAATACTTCAGACGTGCTGTTGAGATTTTCCCCTATTTTACCGAAGCGCATTTCAACCTCGGGATGGCCTGTTCGAAGCTGGTTGACATTCCCGGGATGATCGCCGCATTCAGGGAAGTGATGAGAGTCGGCGGCGACAATGAATTGGTGGCTGAAGCAAGGAAGCGGATCGATAATTTTGAGCGGCATGTTCGCAAACAGAACGGCATTTCGCTGGATGCTTTCTTGAAAAACAAAGATACCTTCGATACGGCGTTTCAAAGGCTGGAGGCCGGCGAGTATGCGGGCGCGATGGAGTTGTTCAACAAGGTTCTGGCTGTTGAACCGACCCACATGCAGTCGTGGGGCAACCTCGGGCTTGCGCACGCGGGTTTGGGGGAGAAGGCCAGGGCGCTGGAATGTCTGAGCAAAGCCTTGGAGATAGACCCTGATTACGAAGTGGCGATAGTGAACAAGGCGCTCGTCGAGAGGCTGGACGAGGGAGAACGGCTCGAAGGCAACATTGTGAGCGTTGATTACACACGGGAGTATCGGGCCAGGAAAAAGAAATCGTATATTGCAGATACTCTCCGGTGGATGCAGCAGGGAAGGCGGAGGAATGAAATGATACAGCAACGGAACTCTATCCTGTAAAGTGGAAGGTAATATGGTTTCAACGGATGCAGAAAATGGATAAGAGTGAACTTCAACTGATATTGCAAGAGGGCGAGGGTTACAAGATGGAGTTCAAGGAATCCCTGAGCAATATTGACAGGGAACTCGTTGCCTTCGCAAACTCGTCCGGCGGAAGAATATTGCTCGGGGTTACGGATGCCGGCGTCGTCAAAGGTGTTCCCATTACGAACGATTTCAAGTCGCGCCTCCAGGATATTGCGAACAACTGCAGGCCGAAGATAAAAATAACGCTTGATCGCGTGGAGAATGTTCTCGTCATCAATGTACGGGAGGGCGAGGATAAGCCCTGCGAATGCTCGTCGGGATTTTTCAAGAGAATCGGCTCTAACTCGCAGAAGATGACGCGAAACGAGATCATCGACTTCTTCAAGTCCGAGGGAAAGGTCCGGTTCGACGAGCTGATGGAGCCGAAGCTCGTTTATCCGAGGGATTTTGACAAGAACAAGCTGAGGACCTTCCTCCAACTGGCTGAACTTTCAAAAGTCGGCGATGCCGAGAAATTGCTTACCGGGCTGGGCGTGGCGGAAAAGCAGGAGGGCAGACTTTATATCAATAACGCGGGTGTGCTCTTCTTCGCAAAGGAACCCCAGCGGTTCGTGCCCTGGTCTGTTTATACCGTGGCCTTGTTCAAGGACAAAGCCGGGGTGGATATCATTGACCGAAAGGAAATTGGCGGCAGCCTGATCGAGATCGTCGAAGAGGTCATGAAATTCGTGAGATTATACGCAAAGGTCGCCTATCGGTTCACCGGCCGGCCCCGGCGGGAAAACGTGTATGAGTATTCATTTGACGCCATACGGGAAGCGGTCATCAACTCGGTGATGCATAAATACTACTTTGAGCACGGCCACAACAACATCCTGCGCTTTCTCCCCGACCGGATCAGGATTGAAAACTACTGGCACAAGCCCGCCCATTTCGTTCTCGGCAAGACCGTGTTCCGAAGAAACCATATTATCGCGGATCTGTTAGCAAAAATTCACTTCGGCGAAAAGATGGGGACGGGATTCGAGCGGATACGCGAGGCGTGCATGAAAGAAAACGCCCCGTTCCCGGAGATGGAACTGAATGAGAATTATTTCCACGTGACTTTCAGGCAGAGCAAGGAGTACTTGAAGATAGCGCAGGAAAAAACTTCACGGGATACCCAGAAGGATACCCAGAAAATACCCAGAAAATACCCAGAAGACCTGAACCAAAATCAGGTGAGAATTTTGAAGCTATTGGAGAAAGACAACACTCTGACGAGAGATCAAATGTCCAGGAAAATGAAGGTCAGCCCGGAGACGGTTAAAAAGAACATTGAGAAGCTTAAGCAGCGAGACCTGCTCAAAAGAATCGGGTCCGACAAAGGCGGATATTGGGAAATAAATTTGGACGAGAATTGAAATTTGATGTGGCGATACGTGTGGGTCTGTACATTTTAGCATCATTAATCAGAGTAGGTAGCAACGAATTGAGGATTTTCTGGCCGGTCTTTTGGGTAGTCTTTTTCCGAGTGAGCTTGTGGCTCGCTTGAACGTCAAGTGAAAAGAATTCTCATTATACCTGCTCTCATGGCAGGCCGACGATCATTCTGTATACGATGGAGGCGGTCAATAAGATGCTCAGGAGAATCTAATCATCCAATCTTCCTCGCGCCGTCATTTGAACCGCTCGTCCGAAGAACCCTTGACAACCCATATGCATTCTGTTATAAATACACAAGTGTAGTTAACGTTTATTACGGAGGGCGATATGGCGTTTAATACAAAAACAGTGATCAGAATAACGGGGCTCACTCAGCGGCAGATCGATTACTGGGACCGGACCCACTTCATCAAGCCATCTGTCAAGGAGGCGTCGGGATACGGAACGGCTCGTCTGTACTCCTTCATCGACCTTGTCCAGTTAAAGGTCGCCAGAATGCTTATCGACAAGGGGGTATCGCTCCAGAAGATTCGGAAGTCCATCAACTATCTCAAAAAGAACTTTCCTGATATCGAGAAACCCCTTGCTGAGATGAGGTTTATCACGGATGGGGAGACCCTCTTTGTTCTGACGGACAATAAAAAGAAGATACTTGATACGCTCTCCAAGGGGCAGATGGTCTTTGCGCTGGCCATTGGGGAATTGATAGAGGAACTCATCGGCGAGGTCCAGAAGCTCGATCAGGAGAAAAAATACAAGGTTTCCATCAAAGGGAAGGCTTACGAGGTCGTCATGCACCCGGATCTGGAGGAAGGCGGTTTCTGGGTCGATTGTCCCTCGCTTCCCGGCTGTGCCTCGCAGGGTGACACCGTGGAAGAGGCATTGGAGATGATCAAGGATTCCATCAAAGGGCATCTTGAACTGGTAGCTGAGAAGAGCAAAAAAAAGAAGGCGGCTGCATAAATGTCCGGTCTTCATAATCTCAAGCCCGACAGGGTGGTGAAGGCTTTCGAGCGGAGCTGACAATTTAGATATGAACGATAAACTGATAGAAACCATTCTTGCCATACCCGCGGAATCGCGAACACTCGAATTCAAGCGTCTGGGTACCACGAACGCGGGT